>CAUTOC010000013.1:0-51818 GCA_963539695.1 uncultured Catonella sp.
TACAAAATAGTATTCTACCATAAGTGGGACATTTTTATTTGTGGTATACTAGGACATTATCATTTATGGCTTATATTTTGAGATAATAAATCTCTGTACGGTTGACTGCAAGACTTAAATATGTTAAAGTTTATTGGTTAGTTCAAGCTAACAAATGTTTCATATCCATATATTTAACCTAAATGACGGTTTAATATTATATTTTGGGAGGTAGTTATGTCGAAACGAATTTTGTTGTTCTTTTTTGTTGCTGTTTTTATACTGTTTGGTAAACAGACAATGGTAAAAGCAGATGGTGCATGGAGTCATGAAGATTTTGTGATTGAAGATGGAGTTGTATATGGTTTTTCCAAAGCAGGTATAGAAAAACTTGCTTCAAATCATGAAGTAGAGCTTCCGGCTAAAGATGAAGCGGGAAAACCGGTTACAAAGGTAGGAAGTTTTGCTTTTGTATATAACAAACGCACTGCTATAGCAGAACATGCCGATGCCAATGATATCGACGGAAATAAAATAGTAGATAAGGGCGAGGAGTTTGGAAAAACGGATATAACCTCTTTGATTATACCTGAGGGTTATACTTATGTAGGACAGGATGCTTTTATTTACAATGTAAAATTAAGTTCTGTAAAATTTGCCGATACAATAACCTATATTAGCGAATATGCTTTCGGACATTGTAATATAGCAAATTTAATATTACCTAAAGAACTCGAACAGATAGGCGATACGGGTTTCTTTGATTCCAATATACAGGGTACACTTACTTTGCCTGAAAATTTTAAGACACTTGGAGAGCGTGCTTTTAAGGGAAACAGACTTGTCGATGTTGTATTTAAGGGAAATAAGATAGAGCTTATAAGTGAGCAGGCTTTTGAGGATAATAACTTAAAGACTGTAAATATTCCTGAAAGTATAAATAAGATAGATAAGGCTGCTTTTAACGGTAATGACGGAGAGGCGGAGTATGCTTATTTTGTAGTATTAAAGACACCAAATGGAGAAAATAAAAATAATCTTCCTGATAAAGAGAATTATTTTATAAATCCTTCCGATGATAAAAAAGTAGGTAAGATAGACTTAAATTATAAGAAATGGGATAATAAGGATTTTAAATTTGAAGGAACTGCAGTTACAGGTTTTTCAGGAACCGGGCTTCTTAAAGTAAAAGTAAATAAAAAAGTTGTAATTCCCGGATTTAACAATAATAACGAGCCTATAACGGAGGTTGCAGCTTCAGCGTTTAGAAATGTTGATTTTGAGGGGCAAAGCTTAAACAAACTTGATATAGAGGCTATAACCTTGCCTAAATCGCTTGTAACTATAGGAGATTTTGCATTTCAGTCAAATAACATAACAGCTGTAGAACTTGGTAAGTGTGAAGATTTGGAAAAAATAGGTCAGGGTGCTTTTATGAACAATAAAATAGATACCCTTGAGTTAAACAAAGGTCTTAAAGTTATAGGTAATGCGGCATTCCATATCAATAAATTAACAGCAATAATAATTCCTAAGAATGTTGAGAAAATAGGTTTTTCGGCTTTTAGAGAGTGTGAAGCCTCATTCCTTATGTTTGAGCCTGATTCAAAGCTTGCGTCACTTGGAGAAATGGCTTTTTTATCAAACGCTTTTGAAAGTGTTACGATTCCGGATGGAATAACAGTAATTCCCGTCCAAGCTTTTGCAGATAATAAACTTACAGAAGTGACCTTACCTAAGAACTTAAAAGAAATCAGAGAAGAAGCTTTTACAAAAAACAAATTAAATGAAATAAATTTACCTGAAACAGTTACCTATATAGCTTTTAACAGTTTTACAGGTAATCCTGATAAAGTGGTTGTGAATACTTTAAATGGTAAAAATCCCAATAATCTTCCTGACGGTGAAGGTCATGTGTTAGATCCTAATAATTTTACTAATGAAAGTAAAGATTTAATACAGGTTAACGATGAGATAAAGGCTCTTGATAAGACTGCACTTAGAGCAAGCACTGTGAAGCAGTATGAAGATATGCTTAAAGAAGGTGAAGCCCTTCTTAACATATTAAATCAGGGAAAACTTTCTTTATCCAAGAAACTTAAATTTATAAATGATGCCCGCTGGTTCTTTACCAGAATACCGCTTGATAAGGCACTAAGATATGCAGCAGATACATTAAAATCACCTAAGTCGGATAATCAGGCAGACCTAAAGAAACTTGCGGCTAAAATTAAATATGGTGAAACTGCTTATAATAATTCTGCTGTTGTAGGAGATAAATTAAAAAGGATAGAAAAAGAGCTGTTTTTCTTGGGTGATTTGTGTAACAAAACAGGGGAAATATCAAAGGGCTATATGGCGGAAGGAGTGTATTTATTAGAGACTCCGCTACCTATACCTAAGTATTATATAGGTATAAATTTATACTATGATAAACAAGGGAAAATTATATATGTTCTTGATATGAGCTATACCATAGGTGAAGGACAAAAAAATGAATATGGCAAGGAAATTGAAAATGTAGATGAGGATAATCAGGGCTATCATGAGGGAGCATTAGCCACCTTAGCTATGTATGAAGGATTAAATGTTAATGATATAGTGGCTAAAAATATAGGTGATTTCAGTCAGATACAATATGAGGACATATATAAATATCATGCAGAAGGTATATATAATGCTATAAAAGATGCGGCAAAAGATGCAGTAGCCAACTTGAACAAAAAATCAAATCCGGTTTTACCGGCTGTACCTGAGGTGCTTTCTGTTAGCGATAATAAACCGATAAAGGAAGAAGGTAAAGATACTGTACAGGATAAAAAAGCCGGTGAAGAAAAAGAAAATAAACTGAATATTGATTCGGAAAAAACACCGCTTTCATCAGAGGTGGCTGAAAAGAATGTAAAGAAGAATATAAAAACTATTAAAATTTCAGGTTTGACCGGCAATATAAACCTGAAGGATATAAGTGTTTATAAAGCAGGTACATTAAAGATTTATTCAAAGGTTTTAAAAAATGCGGTAAATAAAAAAGTTAAGTATATTGTTTTGCTATTTAAGGATTATAAGGTAAAACTTACTGTAAAAGAATTGAGTAAGTTGATTGAAAATGACAAGGTACTGAAATTTCAATTTAAGAAAGATTTAATAAACAAAAAAATAAAACTTAGTATATTAGGCAAAAAAAGCAAAATTGTAAAAATTTTAAAGGTTAAATAGGTATGATTGGAATATTACAATATAAAGTATTAAAAAAGTATAAACTTTATAAAAAAATATTAAAATCTCTTGAAATTTATATATAATTTCATTAGCATGGCTAAAGTAAAATGATTTATATTATCAATAAGAAGGGAACATAATACGAAATGGAAAAGTATGCTGTATATGCGGTGGTAATTTTTGTATTTATAATCAGACTGGCATTTTTGAAGATTTCAAAGAAAAATGAAAAAAATATTCTTGAAAATGGCGGAAGTGAGTATGGAGTACAGAATAGCAAGAGAATTACTATCCTTCATATAGTTTTTTATTTTGGCAGTCTAATTGAAGCAATAGTTAATAAGACGGTTTTTGATAAAGTAAGTTTGGTAGGGCTTTGTTTATTAACATTTTCAATGATAATGCTTTATACTGTTGTAAGGCTGTTAGACGGTATATGGACAGTGAAACTTATGGTTGCAAAGAACCATAAATTCAAAGACCACTGGCTTTTTAGGACAGTGAAACACCCTAATTATTTTCTTAATATAGTACCTGAACTTGCAGGAATAGGCTTAATCTGCCACAGCAAAATAGTAAGCATAGTTGTGCTTCCTCTTTATGCCATAGTGCTTTATATACGCATAAAAGAAGAAAATATGGTATTAAGAACAATAATTAAGCCAAATGGAAGTTATAAATAATAAATCAAATATAAAATAAAATTTTACACCTGTTTCGGCAGGTGTTTTTTGTATCTAGATTATTACTTAAATTTATGGTATGATTATAAGTTAGTAGTGGAATTAGAAATGTTTATTTAATATAGGTTAACTTAGGAGGAAGACATGGGGCGAGTAATTGCGGTAGCAAACCAAAAAGGTGGCGTGGGAAAGACAACCACAGTAATCAACCTGTCAGCCTGCCTTGCAGAAAAAGGTAAAAAGGTACTGGTAATAGATATAGACCCGCAGGGAAATACCTCAAGCGGGCTTGGAATAGATAAAAATAATATAGAAAATACAGTTTATGAGCTTTTATTAGGGGAATGTGAGTTTAAAGAATGTATTATAGAAAATGTTTATGAGGGGCTTTCTGTAGTTCCCGCCAATGTAAACCTTGCAGGAGCGGAGATAGAACTGATTGGAATACCGGATCAGCATTATATTCTTAAAAAATATATTGAAACTATGAAATCAGAGTATGAATTTATAATCATAGATTGTCCGCCTTCACTTAATACACTTACAGTAAATGCGATGTCGGCGGCAGATTCGGTACTTGTGCCGATACAGTGTGAATATTATGCACTTGAGGGACTTAGCCAGCTCATACATACTATAGAACTTGTAAAAGCAAGGATGAATGAAAAGCTTTATATAGAAGGCGTGGTTTTTACTATGTATGATGCAAGGACAAATCTTTCACTCCAAGTAGTAGAAAATGTTAAAGATACTCTAAAACAGAATATTTACAAGACGATAATTCCAAGAAATGTAAGGCTTGCAGAATCGCCAAGCCATGGTGTGCCTATCAATATATATGATTCAAAATCGGCAGGGGCGGAAGGCTACAGGGCTTTAGCCGATGAGGTTATAGATAGTGGAAAAAATGTGGATATTTGGTAAAGTAAGAGGAAGGAAACAGTAATGAAAAAAGGTTTGGGTAAGGGACTTGATTCAATGATCCCTGAAAAAAAGACGAAGGCGGAAATTAAGGAGGCTGCAAATAAATCTCCTATGGAAGTGCAGGTATCTGAAATAGACCCTAATATGGGTCAGCCCAGAAAGCACTTTGATGAAGACGGGCTTTTGGAGCTTGCCGAATCAATAAAAATACATGGTGTAATCCAGCCGATTATAGTTACTAAAAGGGGAAAGCGCTATGAAATAATAGCTGGAGAAAGGCGTTGGAGAGCTTCAAAGCTTGCAGGACTTACCAAAATTCCGGCTATAGTCAGGGAATACACGGATAAAGAAATAATGGAAGTTTCACTTATTGAAAATATCCAGCGTCAGGACTTAAATCCTATAGAAGAAGCGGCTGCATTCAAAAATTTAATAGATGAGTATAAAATGAAGCAGGATGACCTTGCTGAAAGAGTGTCTAAAAGCCGTTCTGCAATAACCAACGCATTAAGACTTCTTAAACTTGATGATAAGGTTAAGGCTATGCTTGTTGAAGGGCTTATCTCTACAGGGCATGCAAGGGCAATTCTTGCGTTGGAAGATAAAAATAAGCAGCAGCAGCTTGCGACGAAAATATTTGATGAAAAACTAAGTGTAAGAGAGGTTGAAAAGCTTGTTAAGCAGATTATGGAAGGAAAAGAACCTAAAAAAGAAGAAAATTCTTCCAAAAAACGGGTATATAAGAATATCGAAAATGATCTTAAAAGCATAATAGGCAGTAAAGTAAGCATCAAAGAAAAACAGGGCGGCAAAGGGAGGATTGAAATAGACTATTATTCGACAGAAGAACTGGAAAGAATAATGGAGTTATTGTCTTCCATAAAGAAATAAATTACAAGAGGTAAAAAAATGGAATTATTTGGCTATATATTTCAGGCAGAATATGTAATTTGCACTTTAGCGGGAATTATACTGCTTTTGCTTATTTTTGACATAATTCAGTTTGTAAAGATTTCAAATCTTAAAGGAAGAATATCGGCATTGACAGAGGGAAGTGACGGAAGTTTAGAGGAAAAAATAACGGAAAAATTTGAACAGGTTACTAAACTTAGAGAAATTCAGGCTAAGAATACTAATGACATAGAAAAGATTTTCAGAAAACTTAAAAATACATATCAAAAGTCGTCAGTATACAGATATGATTCTTTGGCAGATATGGGAGGGCAGTTAAGCTCTGTAATTGTAATGTTGGATGAAAGAAATGACGGTTTTTTGATTAATTCAATACATAGCACTAATGCAGGAACCTATGTGTATGTTAAAAAAATAACAAGAGGTACTGCCGATGTCGAATTAGCAGGAGAGGAGGCAAAGGCACTTGCGGAGGCTATGGGAGGCAAAATAAGATAGGAGAAAAAAGATGCAGCCATTATTTTTAAAACCGGTATTTAAAGAAATGATATGGGGAGGAACTGCTTTAAGGGAGCAGTTTGGCTATGATATACCGAGTGATAAAACCGGAGAATGTTGGGCGATAAGTGCCCATAAAAACGGAGACTGTTCAGTAGAAACTAAAGAGCCTTCTACTTATTCAGGTAAGAGTCTTAACAAACTTTGGCAAGATGACAAAGAGCTTTGGGGAGAAGCGGGCAAGGCGGAAGTATTTCCTCTTTTGACTAAGCTTATTTCTGCAGAAACAGACCTTTCAATACAGGTACATCCGGATGATGACTATGCTAAAGCCAATGAAAACGGCTCACTTGGAAAGACTGAGTGTTGGTATATAGCAGATGCGAAAGAAGATGCGACTATAGTCATAGGTCATAATGCAAAAAGTAAGGAAGAACTTAAAAAGTATATTGATGAAAAAGATTTTATGGGGCTTATAAGGGAAATTCCGGTTAAAAAAGGAGATTTCTTTTTTATCAGCCCGGGAACTGTGCATGCTATAAAAGGCGGCACCGTTATTCTTGAAACTCAACAAAACAGTGACATTACTTACAGGCTGTATGATTATGACAGGCTTCAGGACGGAAAACCGCGTGAGCTGCATATCAATAGATGTTTAGATGTAATTATTTGCCCGTTTGAGGCTAAAGAACCTGAACATAGAGAAATTAAACGATTTGCAGACAGTTCATTTATAAAAAATCTTGTTGTTTGCGAACTTTTTGAAGTGGATTTAGTAAGGGTGGAAAAATCGGCGGAGTTTATTCAGACCACGGACTTTACTTTAGTGAGTGTACTTGAAGGAAGAGGCAGACTAAAAAGTAAAAATAAAGCTGAATGGGAAATTAAAAAGGGAGAACATTTTATTCTCCCTAACGGTTTTGGAAACTGTGAATTTATAGGCAGTATGGAATTAATAATTTCAGGCAGCCTTAAATAATTAATCAAAAAGCTTTTCAAGTACAGGAAGTAAAGTTAAAAGCCCTTCTTTATCGGTTTCACTGAAACGACCCGTAATTGGGCTGTCTATATCAAGAACAGCGACTACTTTGCCTGTTTTGTTATGTAAGGGCATAACCATTTCAGAGTTGGATGCCGAATCGCAGGCGATATGTCCCGGAAACTTGTGCACATTTTTTACAAGTTGGAAGCTGTCAGTAGAAACAGCAGTTCCGCACACTCCCCTTCCGAGCGGAATATTGGTGCAGGCAGGCTTTCCTTGAAAAGGTCCAAGTATAAGCTCATTTTCATTAAGTAAATAAAAACCGACCCAGTTGATGTCCGGAAGTTCCATATTAAGCAGAGCGGACACATTTGAAAGGTTGGAAATAAGGTCGGTTACATCAGAGGTAAGAGCCTCTATTTGTTTTGATATGAGTGGGTAATCTGTCATATATTCTCCTTTAATAAATTTAGATTTATTTTAGAATATCATAAATATATATTTGTAACAAGCAGGAGATTGTGATAAGATTAACAGAAAAATGTAAGAAAAGCTTAAACTTAGTTTACTTGTAATTAACAGGTGCTAAGTTATATAATAGATTAGTTATTTTTTGAAATGTAATAAAGGAAGATTTAAAATGAGTAAAAAAGAAGATGAATTTTTGAAAGAAATGCGAAGTTCACTTGCAAAGCAGGTAAGAGAGGAAATGGAAAATAATACAAAGGATGATGAAAATAAGATGGCTAATAAAAAGACAGTAAATAAAAAGAAGAAAAAATTAAATATATTTATAAAAATACTTATATGTCTGTTGATTTTGTTGTTGGCAGGGAGTTCTTTTCTTGTATTTACCAAGCCCGGCAGAAAGATAATGACAAGGATAGCTGTAGGTTTGGCATTTGACAAAATAAAAAAAATACCTGAAAAGCCTATAAAAAATATTTCGGGTTCCGCTATAAATTCAGAAATAGAAAAAGAAGAGGAAGAGCAGGGGCTTGAAGTAGGTGAAATTACTGATAACATTGATATATCAAAGATGTCGGATACATTTAAGAATGCCAGACATGAAGACGGAGTTTACAATATTCTTCTCCTTGGAGTAGAGGCTATAGGAAGCAATGGTGTTGCCTCCGGAAGAACCGACTCTATTATGATAGCTACAATAAATACAAAGCAGAAAACGCTCGGGCTTACATCTATTATGAGGGATAGCTATGTGACTTTACCGGGTTATTATGACACTAGAATAAATTCTGCGTTTGGAAAGGGCGGAATTGAACTTTTGTATGAAACTATAGCTTATAATTATAACTTGAGGATTGACGGTTCTGCAATAGTAAGTTTTGAAACTTTTCAGAAGATTATAGATGAACTTGGTGGGGTTGACATAGAAATCACCCCGGTTGAAGCGGAGTATCTAAATACTACAAACTATGTATCTAAAAAGTCAAACAGAACCTTAAAACCGGGTGTTAACCACATGAACGGCAATCAGGCGCTCGGATATGCCAGAGTAAGATATAGGGCTACTTTAGACGGCTCAAAGGATGATCAGGGAAGAACCTCAAGACATAGAAGGGTTATGGCGGCTATATTTAAAGAAGTGAAAAAAAGTAATCCGGTAACTCTTGTTAAGCTGCTTGATACGGTATTTTCACAGATACAGACTGATGTAAAAAAGAGTAATGCAAGTTCTTATCTTGCAGAGGTCTTAGAACTTAGCATAGACGGAGTGCCATTAGATAATTTTAGACTTCCGATAGAGGGTACATACGATGGTGTTAAGATAAATAAGGCTTATGTAGTGACTTTTGATATTGCAGCAAATAAAGAAGCTCTTGCCGAGTTTGTGTTTGGAAGTCATAAAAAGCCTGTTTCCGGTTCGGCACTGACGGGAGATGTAAAATCAAAAAATAAGTAATATATAAAACCGATGCGGGATTTTCTGTGTCGGTTTTGCTATAGGAGAGGAGGGGCTTTATGGTAAATTTTCTACTGCTGTCCGCTGTAGTTATTTTTGCCTGTGTACTTCTTAACAGGGTGTCGGCAAAGCTTGGTATGCCTATGCTCCTTGCTTTCATTTTTCTCGGTATGTTGCTCGGTTCGGACGGGCTTTTCAGGATTCCGTTTGAAAACTATGAGTTTGCGGAAAATATCTGTTCCATAGCTCTTATATTCATTATATTTTATGGCGGTTTTGGTACGGACTGGGAGCAGGCAAAGCCGGTATCGCTTAAAGCAGGACTTTTGTCTACCGTGGGAGTTGTGCTTACTGCATTTATAACAGGTATTTTCTGTCGCTATGTTTTTGATATGACTTGGACGGCTGCACTTACAATAGGCTCTATAATAGGTTCAACAGATGCGGCTTCAGTATTTTCAATACTTCGTTCACGGAAATTGAACTTAAAGTATAATACGGCTTCAATGCTTGAATTGGAAAGCGGAAGTAATGACCCGATAGCATATATGCTTACAATATTATTTATACAGATGCTTCAAAGTGGAGAAGATATAAGTAATCCGCTGTTTATGGTAATTAGTCAGTTAGGATTCGGTATACTGGTGGGAGTTGCTTTGGCAGTTGCAGCCATTTGGTTTCTCCATAACATCCTTACAGAAGCAGACGGTTTTGATACTATTTTTGTATTTGGAGTTGCAGTGCTTTCTTATGCAGGAGCGGGAGCTATTGGCGGAAATGGCTATCTTAGTGCATATATTACAGGTATCATAATGGGAAACAGCCGAATTAGAGATAAGAAAAATTTGGTACATTTTTTTGATGGCACTACAAGCCTTATGCAGATGATAATATTTTTCCTTTTAGGGCTTTTATCAAGCCCTTCAAAGCTTCCGGGCATTACCCTACCTGCTATACTGATTTTTTTGTTTATGACATTAATATCAAGACCTATAGCTATATTTGCCATACTTGCACCGTTTAAGAGTAAGATAAATCAAATGGTTTTAGTGTCCTTTGCGGGACTTAGGGGAGCCGCCTCAATAGTTTTTGCCATTATGGCGGTACAAGGAGCCGACATTGATGAAAATTTGTTTCATATTACATTTTTAATAGTTCTGCTTTCTATTCTTTTTCAGGGAGCATTTTTGCCTAAGGTGGCAAAAGCCCTTGACATGATTGACAACCATAGTGATGTTATGAAGACATTTACCGACTATACTGAAGAAGTTCCCGTACAGTTTATTCAATTTACAATCCCTAAGGGGCATTCTTGGGCAGGAAAGAGGCTTATGGACATAGAAACACCGCCTGAAACTATTATGGTTTCGGTTCAAAATGAAAAAGGTACAATAGTTCCAAACGGTCAGACAATATTAAACGAAGGCGATAAGGTGGTGCTTTCTGCTGTAGTGCCGAAGCAGATGACAGGAACCATGCTTAGTGAAATATGTATAAATAAAACCAGCAGCTATATAGGTAAGGCTATTTCAGAAATTCCGACTGATAAAGATACACTGATAATACTTATAAAAAGAGGAGATGACATCATAATCCCTAATGGAAATATAGTGTTAAATGAAGGTGATATGCTTGTGATGAACAGTGTACTCAGGTAAATAACAGATTAAATATAATGATTGTAAGTATTTAATCTGTTGTATATGTTGTGTTTTAATAAAAAGAAAGGGAAATACATGTTTAAAACAGGTTTTGATAATGACAAGTACTTAAAAATGCAGTCGGAGAAGATAATAGAGCGTATATCTAACTTTGGTGGCAAGCTTTATATGGAATTTGGCGGCAAGCTTTTTGATGACCACCATGCCTCAAGGGTGCTTCCGGGATTTAAGCCGGACAGCAAGATTAGGATGCTTACTAAAATCAGGGATGATGTAGAAGTTATTGTTGTAATTAACTCCGGAGATATAGAAAAAAATAAAGTCCGTGGAGATCTCGGCATAACTTATGATTTGGATGTATTAAGACTTATAGATGCTTTTAGAAGTTATGGTCTTTATGTGGGAAGTGTGGTGCTTACAAGGTTTGAAGGACAGGAATGTGCAATCCAGTATCAAAAGAAACTTGAGGCACTTGGAATTAAAGTATACAGACATTATTCTATAGCAGGTTATCCAAACGATATACCGGCTATTATAAGTGATGAAGGCTACGGAAAAAATGATTATATAGAAACAAAACATTCTCTTGTTGTAGTTACCGCACCGGGACCGGGGAGCGGCAAAATGGCAGTATGTCTTTCACAGCTCTACCATGACCATAATCATGGAATAAAAGCGGGTTATGCCAAATTTGAAACCTTCCCTATTTGGAATATTCCGCTTTCACACCCTGTAAACCTTGCTTATGAGGCTGCCACGGCGGATCTTAATGATGTAAATATGATAGATCCTTATCATCTTGAAGCCTATGGGCTTACAACTGTAAATTATAACAGAGATGTGGCGGTTTTTCCCGTACTTAATGCCATGTTTGAAAAAATTTACGGTTCATCTCCATACAAATCGCCTACGGATATGGGGGTAAATATGGTAGGAAACTGTATTTTTGATGACGAGGCGGTTAAGGATGCCGCCAAACAGGAGATAATCAGGCGTTATTTTAAGGAAAGGTGCGAATTAAGGAGGGGTAACAGCAGGAGCGAAGTGATTGAAAAGTTGGAACTGCTTATGAAAAAGGCGGGTACAGGGGTACAGGAGAGAAAAACAGTGGCAGCGGCTAATACAAAAGCGGAGGTGACAGGAGAGCCTGCAAGTGCAATCGAACTTGATGACGGCAGTGTAATAACGGGTAAAACCTCAGAACTTATGGGGGCAACTTCCGCCATGCTCTTAAATGCACTGAAACAACTTGCAGGAATTGAAGATAGTATCAGGTTGATTTCTCCAAGCGTAATAGAACCAATCCAACAGTTAAAAATAAATCATCTTGGTAACCATAACCCTAACCTCCATATAGCTGAGATGTTAATTGCACTTACCATTTGTGCAGGAACTGATGAGAATGCTGCAAAAGCAGTTGCAAAACTTGATGAACTTAAAGGTTGTGAAGCCCATTCATCAGTTATTTTATCAAGTGAAGACCAGCGTACCTTGGCAAAACTCGGTATTAACCTAACCAGTGAGCCGAAATACCAAACAAAAAAGCTTTTTCATAACTAAATGTTATAAGCGGCAAAATATAAAATTTATATATCATTTAATTTAACAAAAATTTTAACTTGTAATATATTTGACACAAGTGTATGCTAATATAGTAGCGTTAACAATTTTAGGAGGATATTTATTATGGCTAAAGAATTAGGAGCAGAAAGTTTTGCCCTGGATTTGGAGTTCCTTATAGGGGAATACGAAAGGAAACTTGCTGATGAAGATACAGAGGCGGGAAAAAAACGAATCACGGAACTTTTAGAGTCCTGTAAGCTTATGAACGGCAAGAGTCTTGCAGATTTACTGAATATTGTAGATACAGGAGCTTTCAACAATGTCATTTCGGCATATTGTATGAAGGCTATGCAGGAACTTGGAAAGCCTGAAAATGAGTGCGAGGAAGTGCTTGCAAAACTTGAAGAACTTTATGAGTATGATGCTGACAGCGTTGTAATACCGATGCTGACAGTGGAAGCTGAGGAAGACACAGAACAATAATTGTCATATAAGGTGAGGGGCGAAAGTGTTTATTAATCAGTTAATAGAAGGCTGTGAGCTTAGGCTCACAGCGAGTTTCGGTTCTAATACAGCTGATTTTACTTCAAAGGTGGCAGGGATATATTATCCGGGAGACAGGGAAGAAATATCCGATTTTTTGGAGGAGCATAAAATCAGGTTTTCAAAGTATACGGTGGCAGAAATGTTCGTGTTTGACGGAAGGCCGCTTAGTTTTGATAATGATGAAATTGAATGCAATATTATGGGAATTCAGGAATCTAAGCCTTATGAATGGATGAAGGTGAAAGTATACAGAATTAATTTAAGTAAGTACGGTCCTGCCCATATAATAATTTCCGATAGTGATGTCCAACCGTTTAACAGAAGAAACAGTTTTCGTGTTTCCATAACTAAGGACTGCTATATCAAACTCAGGAATGAAGAGTCTTTGAATAAGGCATCTCTAAAAGACCTAAGTTCTGTGGGGATTGGAATTGTTGTCCCTAAATATATTATGGTTGAGCCGGGGGATAATATTTTTATTACATTTTCGGATTATTTAAAGATATTTAAGACAAAGCCGCAAGAGCGTCATCCTGAAAATCAGACGGAAAAAGATCTAATAAGATTTAAAAAACAAATTTCTTTATTGGAAGCTATGAATGGCGGAAATGTGGAAAAGGCTGAAAAAGTTAGCCGATTGGTAGAGTTTGTGATAAAAGCCGTAGTAGTGAGGGTTGTGGATACAATCCAAAAAAGAACTATAGGCTGTAAATTTATTGCTATCAATGAAGAACTTGGCAAGTATGTGAATGAAAAGCAGATAGAAAAACGCAAATTGAAGAATAAAAATAATTAAAATCGTTTATTTTTATAATTAAATATGTATTACAAAAGCTGACCGGATATATATTCGGTTGGCTTTTTTGTTTGTTTAAGTTGTAAAATATTATAATTAATCTATACATAAATATTTATAAGAGTCAAAAAGACAGGCAATAACAATAATTGCTAATATTTTTAATAAAATATCTGATATAAGCTACAGCCGTATAATTATGCTGTAAAAGGAATAGTTGTAGAGTTTGTATTTGACGGTGATGATGAGGTTTTTGAAAGAAGTATTTAGCTAAAATCATTTGACATAAAGCTAAAAACATTATATAATAACAATTACGCATGTCTAACAGGCGTAACTTTTATGTGTAAGTAATTACACAGGTATTAAAAAATAAGAAAATAGGAGGTGAAAATTAATGCCAACTTTTAATCAGCTCGTAAGAAAGGGTAGACAGACAGCTGCTAAGAAGTCTAACTCTCCTGCTTTGCAGAGATCAGTTAACTCATTAAGAAAGACTGTTGTTGAGCACTCTTCTCCACAGAAGAGAGGTGTGTGTACAGCAGTTAGAACAGCTACACCTAAGAAGCCTAACTCAGCACTTAGAAAGATTGCCAGAGTGCGTCTCTCTAACGGTATCGAGGTAACAAGCTATATTCCGGGTGAAGGACACAACCTTCAGGAGCATAGTGTTGTTCTTATCCGTGGCGGTAGAGTAAAGGATCTTCCAGGTACAAGATATCATATTGTTCGTGGTACCCTTGATACAGCAGGTGTTGCTAAGAGACGTCAGGCTCGTAGTAAATACGGTGCTAAGAGACCAAAGGAAGCTAAATAATTAGCTGTAACAATCGAACAAGGATTTTAGGATTAAAAGTGCGGGATTAAGATTTACCCAGCACGGACACTAATAATGATAGTGAGTACCTAAGAATCTGTAATCAGAATTCTATTTAGGAGGGAAGAAACGTGCCACGTAAAGGACATATAGTAAAAAGAGATGTGCTTGCAGATCCGATTTACGATAGCAAACTTGTTACTAAATTAGTTAACAATATCATGCTTGACGGTAAAAAGGGTGTAGCACAGAAGATAGTATATGGCGCTTTTGCTCGTGTTGAAGAGAAGAGCGGCAAGAAAGCAGTAGATGCTTTTGAAGAGGCTATGAATAACATCATGCCTGTACTTGAGGTAAAGGCTCGCCGTATCGGCGGTGCTACTTATCAGGTACCTGTAGAGGTAAGACCTGAAAGAAGACAGGCGTTAGCACTCAGATGGCTTACTACATTTTCTCGTGCCAGAAGCGAGAAAACACAGGAAGAAAGACTTGCTAACGAAATATTAGATGCTATTAATAATACTGGTGCAGCGGTTAAGAGAAAAGAGGATATGCACAAGATGGCTGAGGCCAACAAGGCATTTGCTCATTATCGCTGGTAATTGGAGGAAAAATCGTTGGCTAAAAGAGAATATCCACTTGAAAGAACCAGAAATATCGGTATTATGGCTCATATCGATGCAGGTAAGACTACTCTTACAGAGCGTATCTTATTCTACACTGGTGTAAATTACAAGATTGGTGATACCCACGAAGGTACTGCTACCATGGACTGGATGGCTCAGGAGCAGGAGAGAGGTATAACCATTACTTCCGCAGCTACAACCTGTCATTGGACTCTTGAAAAAGAGGGTAAGCCGATGCCGGGTGCATTAGAGCATCGTATCAACATCATTGATACACCCGGACATGTAGACTTCACAGTTGAAGTTGAGCGTTCACTTCGTGTACTTGACGGTGCTGTAGGTGTATTCTGTGCAAAGGGCGGAGTTGAGCCTCAGTCTGAAAATGTATGGAGACAGGCTGATCAGTATAATGTACCTCGTATGGCTTATATTAATAAAATGGATATACTTGGTGCAAACTTCTACGGAGCGGTAGATCAGATTAAGACAAAGCTTGGCAAGAACCCGGTGCTTCTTCAGCTTCCAATCGGAAAAGAAGATACATTTGTGGGTGTTGTTGACTTGTTTGAAATGAAAGCCTACATCTTCGAAGGAGACAAGGGAGAGAAGATTACTGTAACTGATATCCCTGATGATATGAAAGATGATGCAGCAATCTATCATGATGAACTCATTGAGAAGTGTTGTGAGCTTGATGATGATCTTATGATGGAATATCTTGATGGCAATATTCCTGAAGTACCGGTTCTTAAAGCGGCTCTTCGTAAGGGAACAATTGATTGTAAGGTTATTCCTGTTTGCTGCGGTACAGCATATAGAAATAAAGGTATTCAGAAACTTCTTGATGCAGTTATTGAGTTTATGCCGGCACCTACGGATATCCCTGATATTACAGGTACCGACTTGGAAGGTAACGAAATCGTTAAGCACTCATCTGATGATGAGCCTTTCGCAGCTCTTGCGTTCAAGATTATGACGGATCCGTTTGTAGGAAAGCTTGCTTTCTTCAGAGTTTACTCAGGTATTCTTAATTCAGGTTCTTATGTACTTAATGCTACTAAGGGCAAGAAGGAAAGAGTAGGTCGTATCCTTCAGATGCACGCTAACAAGCGTTCTGAAATTGAACAGGTATTCTCAGGAGATATAGCGGCAGCTGTAGGTCTTAAAATAACAGCTACAGGTGATACCATCTGTGATGAACAGCATCCTGTAATCTTAGAGTCTATGGAATTTCCGGAGCCTGTTATTGAGCTTGCTATTGAGCCTAAGACAAAGGCAGGACAGGGTAAACTTGGTGAGGCTCTCGCTAAGCTTGCTGAGGAAGATCCTACATTCAAAGCACATACAGATACAGAGACCGGACAGACAATTATCGCAGGTATGGGTGAGCTTCACCTTGAGGTTATTGTTGACCGTCTCCTTCGTGAGTTCAATGTAGAAGCTAATGTCGGTGCACCTCAGGTTGCATATAGAGAAGCTCTTACAAAACCTTGTGAAGTTGAGGCTAAGTATATCAGGCAGTCCGGTGGACGCGGTCAGTATGGTCATTGTAAAGTTAAATTTGCTCCGCTTGATGTTAACTCAGAAGAGACATTTAAGTGTGAGTCTACCGTTGTCGGCGGTGCTATTCCTAAGGAATACATCCAGCCAATCTTCGATGGTATCGAAGAGGCTACAAAGGCGGGTATCCTTGGCGGATTCCCTGTTATCGGTGTGCATGCAAATGTATATGACGGTTCTTACCACGAAGTTGACTCCTCAGAAATGGCCTTCCATGTAGCAGGTTCTATGGCTATGAAGGATGCTATGAACAAAGGTGGTTCAGTTTTGGTTGAGCCTATAATGAAGGTTGAAGTAACAATGCCTGAAGAGTACATGGGTGATGTAATCGGTGATATCAATTCACGCCGTGGACGTATTGAGGGTATGGAAGATATCGGTGGAGGTAAGATGGTAAAAGGTTTTGTACCTCTTGCTGAAATGTTCGGATATGCTACAGACCTTCGTTCAAAAACACAGGGACGCGGTAACTACTCAATGTTCTTTGATCACTATGAGCAGGTACCTAAGAATGTTCAGGAAAAAGTTCTTTCTGCAAAAAATCAGGAGAAATCCGGTAAGTAATTATAATAATTTTACTTGCAAATAAGCAGTTTTTAGAATATAATAAGTTTTAATATGGTCAGCTTTAGTACATTTTAACAAAGGGGTATGAGGCTGACTTGAATAAAGAAGGTAGTGATTAAAAATAATCACAATATTTTCCATAATTAAGGAGGAAGTTTCAAAATGGCAAAGGCTAAATTTGAGAGAAGCAAAGTACATTGTAATATTGGTACCATTGGTCATGTAGATCATGGTAAAACAACTCTTACTGCTGCTATCACAAAGGTACTTTCTGAGAGAGTAACAGGAAATGCAGCTGTAGATTTCGCAAATATTGATAAGGCTCCTGAAGAGAGAGAAAGAGGTATTACTATCTCTACATCTCATGTAGAGTATGCTACAGAGAATAGACACTATGCACATGTTGACTGCCCGGGACATGCCGACTATGTTAAGAACATGATTACCGGTGCTGCTCAAATGGACGGTGCTATCCTCGTTGTTGCTGCAACTGACGGTGTTATGGCTCAGACAAGAGAGCACATCCTTCTCAGCCGTCAGGTAGGTGTTCCTTACATCGTTGTATTCCTTAACAAGTGTGATATGGTTGATGATGAGGAGCTTATCGATCTCGTAGAGATGGAAGTTACAGAGCAGCTTGAAGAGTATGGTTTTGAAGGTTGCCCAATTATTAGAGGTTCAGCTCTTAAAGCTCTTGAGGATCCACATGGTCCTTGGGGAGATAAGATTATGGAGCTTATGAAGACTGTTGATGAGTACATCCCGGATCCGGAGCGTGATGTAGATAAGCCATTCCTTATGCCTGTTGAGGATGTATTTACAATTACAGGTCGTGGTACCGTTGCTACAGGTAGAGTAGAGCGTGGTACACTTCACATCAATGACGAACTTGAGATCGTTGGTGGTCGTGATGAGAATAGAAAGACAACAGCTACAGGTATTGAGATGTTCCGTAAGCTTCTTGATTCTGCTGAGGCCGGTGATAACATCGGTGCTCTTCTTCGTGGTGTTAACCGTGACGAGCTTGAAAGAGGACAGGTTCTCTGCAAGCCGGGCAGCGTAACTTGCCACAAGAAGTTTACAGCTCAGGTTTATGTTCTTTCAAAAGAAGAGGGTGGACGTCATACTCCATTCTTCAACAACTATCGTCCACAGTTCTATTTCAGAACAACAGATGTTACCGGTGTAGTTACACTTAACGGCGATGCAGAGATGTGTATGCCTGGTGATAACACAGAGATCACTGTTGAGCTCATCCATCCGGTAGCTATGGAAGCCGGTCTTGGTTTCGCTATCCGTGAGGGTGGTAGAACAGTTGGTTCAGGTAAGGTTGCTACTATCGTTGAGTAATTTTAATTATTCGCTAAACATCAAGTATCGCATAATCAAACCTAAGGTTTGTGAGTTGTGCAGCGAATAATCTGATTTTTAAGCCCTCCGAGTATTTATTCGGAGGGCTTTTTAAGGAATATTATAGTTTATTGTACTAAAAACAATTTTTTATTATGGAGAGGAATTTTATGGAATCAAAATTTACAGGTGGTTTATTCGGACTTATTATCAATTCTATCTTACAAGTTCTTATTACTGTTTTTACTCTTGGGATTGGACTTCCTTGGGCAGTGTGTATAAAAGAAAAGTGGGTTGCAGACCATACTATTATTGATGGAAGAAGGCTTGTATTTGACGGTAATGGACTGCAGCTTTTTGGAAATTATATTAAATGGTGGTTTTTCTGTATTATTACACTTGGCATCTATAGTTTTTGGTTAGGTATCAAAATGAAACAATGGATTGTAAAACATACACACCTGGTATAAAATCAAAAGGTTAAAGAACATTGGTTTAAGTTGAAAGCCTTTGATATTGATGGGGTGTAAATTTGTAAACAGAATAGGTAAATATGAGAATAGGGCAGAGAAATTTCTCTATTCTTTTCTTGATTGTCTTGCAGTATAAGTTTTCAACATTTAATGCAAATATAAGTTCTAAGAAGAAACAAAGGGGGAGATTTTAAGTTTTGATCTTATGTATATTCAGTTTGTAGATAGTGAAATGATGCCAAGTGTTCATTTTTTATTAAATGATAAAAAGGAATTGATTCATGATAATCAGCTTGTTAATGTAATGTAATATAGCTATTACTAGACAAAATAATTTGCAATGAATACATTTAAATCAGTTGGAAGAGCCTTGACAAGGAAACCAAGCTCTAATTGTTTTTATAATCTAGTAGTGGGGGAACAATAATGGAAGAAATAATAAAAGAAATAATAAAAGAAATAATAAAAGAAATAATAAAAGAAATATCTGGAATTCTGCCATTAATACCATTATTAATGCCTTTAGTAAAGATATTTAATTTGGACAATAAAGTAATAGGGTTAGAAAATTATGCTGCCAGGGTAAGGGTAAGTTTAAAAACTTCATTTGAATTTATAATATTTTTTATAATAGCTACAATGCTTTTGGGAAACTATGAAGAATTAACATCTAAGATAAAAGACGATATACCCCATAGCTTACACAATATTGATGGTTTAGGATATATGTATATGTTTGTAGGTATAATAATTTTTATTATATGTGTAATTACAATTGCATATATCCATATAAAGTTAAGAAAAACAATTAAAAATATGGACAAATATGAAAAAAATTATCTTTTTGAAAAAGTGAGAGTTGGATTTTACACTTTTGTTGGTTTTATTTCGCTGGGAATAGCAATTATTAATAAAAAAATGAGTATATCAATTATTTGTTCAATAATATTGCTTATTGTAGGCATATATATTTTTATTTTATCCAGATATGAAGCAGACAGAGCATTACTTTTTTATTATTTAGAAGATAGAGAAGTATATATTTACAGAGCAATTGACAGTGATAATTTTTTATGTGGAACTGAGAAGAATGCGTTATCATGTAAATCGTATATTATTAAGAATAAGGGTGATTTACTTAAAGAGGAATTATACATTGTAGATAAGAAAGAAATAAAAAAAGATGGTAAAAAAGATGGTAAAAAAGATGGTAAAAAAGATAATAAGAAAAATATTAATGAGAATACAGATATTACAAATATACTAATATTCATATCAGCAATATCAGTGAGCGTTGTTTTATATAATACAGGGAGAACATGTATGACAGATTTATTGATTGGACTTTTAGTTATAGGATACACTGTTGCTGTAGAATTAGTTATTATCTGTGTATGTCATAAGATGCTACTGTTGATAAAAAGTCTATTGCCACAAATATTAAAAAAGCTTATAAAAAATATAAAAATAGTAATTGCAGTGATATATGCTTTAATATTTATTTTTAGAATGTGTTGTTGGAATAAAATATCTTTTATTGAATTTACTATACATCTTATAGTTTTAAGCATTGTGTTTAAATCGTTAATATATAAAGGCAGACTACGAAGAAAAGCCAGTAAATAAAAATTTCCTAAAACAAATTATGACTGCGAAAATGGCAATAGATAGTATAAAACCAATCTAACTCAACATTTTCATTACCATAGAATCAAAAGGTTAAAGAATATTGTCCTGTTCTTTTTAGGTTAAATTGTGACAATTTTTTGAAATCTTTCGCCCCCTATTTACTTATTCAAAATTTTATTGCATACTATCTAAATAGGAATATTAGAAAGGCGATAGTAATGAAAAGAATAGAAAATGAGGTTTTAACAGGTGAGCGTGCCCTTTTTCAGTCAAATGGACTGGAGATAGAATACACAATCTTTGCAGACGGGGAGTCTGCACTTAAACATGGTGAAAATATAAATGCAGTTAATACAATGTATAAGTGGAAATATCCGTTCTGGTATGCAAAGAATGTAAATATAAAAGATTCAACCTTCTTTGAAATGGCAAGGTCAGGGATTTGGTATGGTGAAAATATCAATATAAAAGATACTATGATAGAGGCACCTAAGGAGTTTCGCAGATGTGACGGAGTTAACTTAAAAAATGTATCCATACCAAATGCAAACGAAACATTTTGGATGTGTAAGAATATAAGACTTGAAAATGTGGTGGCAAAAGGGACATATTTTGGATTAAACAGTGAAAATGTCTACCTTGATGGGCTTAATTTATATGGTGACTACTGCTTTGATGGAGGCAAAAATATTGAAGTCCATAACTGTAAGCTGCTTTCAAAGGACAGCTTTTGGAATACAGAAAATGTAGTGATTTATGATTCGTTTATAGTGGGAGAGTATTTTGGATGGAATTCAAAGAACATAACCCTTATCAACTGTACAGTTGAGAGTTTGCAGGGATTTTGCTATATAGAAAATCTTGTAATGAAGAATTGTAAACTTGTAAATACAGCTCTTGCCTTTGAATTTTCTACTGTGGATGTAGAGGTTACAAGTAAGATTGAGAGTGTATTTAATCCAAAGAGCGGAGTTATAAAGGCTAAGGAAATAGGTACTTTAATTATAGATAATGACAACATTAATCCTGAGGATACAAAAATAATTGTAGAAGGAGAAGCACCAAAACCTGTTACACTGGCAGAGATTGAGCTGGTATCAGGTGAAGGAAGGGAAACTGAGCTTAGAAGGAGGGGCTGATATGCGTATTGAACACTCATTTAACTTTGACAAGGAAATCAATCGCAGAAATACCAATGCTGAAAAATGGAAGGTAGAGGAAAACGAACTTCCTATGTGGGTGGCGGATATGGATTTTGAAGCTGCGCCTGCCATAAGAAAAGCATTGGAAAGCAGATTTAAGCATGGAATTTTTGGATATGCCGGCATAACTGATGAGTGGTATGAAGCTTATATAGGCTGGTGGAAACACAGACATAATTTTACTATGCAGAAAGACTGGCTAATTTTTACTACAGGAGTAGTCCCTGCTATATCAAGTATGGTGAGAAAGCTTACAACACCTGCTGAAAAAGTGCTTATTCAAACTCCGGTTTATAATATATTTTTTAACTCAATCCTTAATAACGGAAGGGTAGCTTTTGAAAGTCCGTTAGTACTTAAAAATAACAGATACGAGATGGACTTTGAACAGCTTGAAAAAGATCTTTCAGACACACAGACTACTCTTATGATACTTTGTAATCCGCAAAATCCGGGCGGAAGAATTTGGACAAAAGAAGAATTAATAAGGGTAGCAAAACTTTGTAAAAAGTATGGTGTTACAGTAATATCTGATGAGGTTCATTGTGATTTAACAGTTAATGGAAAGAAATATGTACCATTTGCAAGTGTATCTGATACGGCAAGAGAAATAAGCATAACCTGTATGAGTCCGGGCAAGTCTTTTAATATAGCAGGGCTTCATACTGCGGCTGTTTCAGTGCCGAATGAAATACTTAGAAATAAGGTTAACAGAGGACTTAATACAGATGAGGTGGCTGAGCCGAATGCTTTTGCCATAGAGGCTGCAGTAGCGGCTTATTCAAGGGGGGCAGAGTGGCTTGATGCTCTAAATGGATATTTAGATGAAAGCAGGAAGATAGTTTTAGATTTTATAGCCGGTGAAATTCCTGAAATCAAGGTTATAGAAAAGGAAGCTACTTATTTATTCTGGATAGATGTGAGAGGACTTAAAAATGCCGGTAAAGGCTTTGCTAAAGAGCTTAGGCTGACTACAGGGCTTTATCTGATAGACGGCAGAGCTTATGGCAAGGCAGGAGAGGGCTTTATAAGAATGAATATAGCCTGTACCAAAAAGAACTTGAAAGATGGTCTTGAAAGGCTCAAAACCGGAGTAAGGCTGTGGGAAGACAGTCATTGACTTTTAAGCGGATAATTGGTATTCTATATATAGAAAGTTTACCGCTGACCAATATGCGGTATATAAGTGGTTGGGTTGAAAGTTTACCGCTGACCAATATGCGGTATATAAGTGGTTGGGTTGAAAGTTCAGTCCTTCGCTAAAAGGCGAAGGACTTTTTGTGTGTTGGGGGAAATATATGAAAATAACAGGATTTTATATTGTGAAAGATAAATATTTTGAAGATATGGCAGATTCAAATCTCAAAATGAATAAGGATGGAAATAGACCACATTATTATTGCTTTGGAGATGCAAATACAGGAATATATTGGATGATACCACTATCCGGCAGAATAGATAAGTATAAATCTCTGGTGGAAAAAAGGAAAAAAATGGGAAAGCCCTGTGATATTATTCATATTGTAAAATTAGATAATGATAAAGAAAGCGCATTTTTGATACAGGATATTTTTCCGATAACGGAGAAATACATCGAAAGAGAATATACAATTGCAGGTAATCATTTAATACTAACAAAGAAACATATTGTTAAGGAAATTGAACGGAAGGCAAGGAAAGTCATAGGAATGTTGAAACGAGGTGTAAAATTTACACCGACTCAGCCGGATATCATGAAAATTTTAGAAAAACTAAATAATAACGAATAATTTACTCTATAGTCACAGACCAAAAACTGTTTGTCCTACTGTACTATATAGAATAAGGGGGCTGTTGACCTATGGCGTGAATAATTGTGGTTTACCTATAAAGATTATTATAATTTACTTGACACTTTCCCATATTATAGTAATATAGGTATAGTTAATTTTTTAACAAAAAAGTAAAACTACAGAAGAGGATAGGAAAATGGGAGAAGTAAGTTTTTTTTATGCACCGGCACAGGTGGTAAAGAATTTAATCAAGGCAGGAGAAGATAAAGCGGCTATGCCATTTTATAAAATGTTAATGCTTGGTATACTTGCCGGGATTTATATAGCCTGTGGAGCTTCTGCAAGCAGTGTAGCTATACATAATATATCTAATGTAGGTATAGCAAGATTGGTAGCGGGCTGTGTATTTCCGGTGGGTTTTATAACCATAGTTCTTATTGGCGGAGAGTTGTTCACAGGTGACTGCCTTATGGTATTTGGGGCTATGCGTGGAAAATACAGGGTTTCTTCTATGATAAGAGTATTAGCTTTAGTTTTTGTATTTAATCTTATAGGTGGAATTTTAATGGCTGTGCTGGTTTATTTTAGCGGACAGTTTAATTTTACAGACGGGCTTCTTGGTGCATTTACAATTAAAGTGGCTCTTAGTAAGGTAAGTCTTTCTTTTGAAACAGCATTTGTATCAGGTATACTTTGCAATGTGTTTGTATGTATGGCTGTACTTATGGCAGGTTCAGCCAAGTCTACAGGATGTAAAGTATGGGCGAGTTTCTTTCCTATAATGGCATTTGTGGTAAGCGGTTTTGAGCATTGCGTAGCAAATATGTATTATATACCGGCAGGCATCCTTGCCCTTGGTAATGAGAAATATGTAGAGAAGGCTATTTTAGAGTATGGCATTACAACAGAACAGCTTTCAAAGCTTAACTGGGGCAGTTTTTTTGCAGTAAATGAATTTCCTGTAACTCTTGGAAATATAGTCGGTGGTGCTATTGTGATGGGAATTATGGTGTATTTGGCACATTTGCCATACAAAGAATGAGCCGCTTTTTATAACAAAGAATGGATATGGAGATTTGGTGGTTATGAGCATTGAAACATATGAGGAAATGTTGGAAACATCACAGGTAGATAAGGCGATAAGTGAGGCTGAAAGAGAATTTGCTGAAGATGGTGTTTTGATAGATGCGAGAGAAGCTCTCCGTTCATTAAGGAGAAAACATTTTGGATAAATATTCTATTAAAATATATTCTCGTGCCTATAGGGATTTAGAGCAAATTTTTACCTATATTGCTGAAAAACTTTTAGAACCGGCAATAGCTTTGGAAATGATTGATGGATTGGAAAATGCTATATTTAGTTTGGAAGAACAGCCGGAGAGAGGAGCAATTAGGCGTGTAGGGGCTTACGCTAATCAAGGATAGTCTGGAAGGCCGTCCTTTTTTTATGTGAAAAACAAAACCTGTAACATTTTCCCTCTACAAGTGTTGTATAATTGAAAATAAAAAGTTTCATAAAAATAAAGAAAGGGGGCGAGTTATGGAAAATGATGTCTTAGTGAGATTTTACAGGGCATACAGCAGGGAAATATATTTATATCTCTATGGACTTAGCCATAACAGACAGCTCTCTGAGGATTTGATGCAGGAAACCTTTGTAAAGGCTTTGCTTTCCTTACAGACGGCGGATACAGGGGTGAAAGCATGGTTATATAAGGTAGCAAGAAACCTGTATTTTAATACTTACAGAAAAGATAAAAGACTTGTTATGGGACTTGATAATGCTAAGAATGAAGTAGATTTAAAAGAAGAAACAGAAGAAAATCCGCTTAATAAACTGCTTATAAATGAAAGAGATAATGTACTTTATAAAGCCTTAAATAAACTTGAGGGCAAAAAGAAAGAAGTACTTTTATTACAGTATTTTTCAGGACTATCGGGCAAAGATATAGCAAAACTCTTAGGCATAACTACAGAGAATGTTAGAATTTTGGCGTTTAGAGGGAAGAAGGAATTAAAACTATACTTAAAGGAGGCCGGATATGAAATATAAAGAATTGATAGAATTGTACAAGAGTGGCAGACTTTCTAAGGAAGAAAGAAAAAAAATAGAAGAAGATATAGAAAAACAGGAGGCTATCAGCGAGTATTTATATCCTGATGAGGAAACTAATGAGGAAATGTCGAAAGATGAAACGAGAGAAAATGTATCAGAAAAAGAAAATGAATTTGTTAGGCTTATAAGAAAGTCTATCAGAAAAGCATTTATTAAAATGGGAGCGGTTGTAACTGCTGTAATCCTTGTGGGTATAGTACTGATGATGACAATACTGCCCAAAGTTGTTGATTTATTTTATTACAACCCAAAGGAAGAAAAAAATTATAGTCTTGAAGGAGGGGTGGTAGTACACAGAGAAAGGTTTGAACTTGATTTAAGTGTATATACTGAATTAATCGAACCGTTTGGCTATCTTGATTCTACCAAAGTAGTTTCGGAAGGCTATGGAAACTATAGCTTTAATGTATATCCAAGCACAAGAATGGGAGAAGAAGTTAAAAAAAGATACGCAGGAAATATAAGAAAAGGAAGGATAACCTTTTATGATCCGCTTGCTTTAGAAAGACTTTCTGACAATATGTTTGAATGGCAGATAAATCACAATAGTTATAATGAGAGTCTTACCAAGCAGTTAGAAAGGTTTCGGTTTGAACATATTAAAATAGAAGAAAGTCTGATTGATAAAGAAACAGGTGAGCTTAGGCTTGCAACAAGCTATGGCGGTGACAGAAATGATACTAAAGAGCATATAAGTGAACTTTCGGAGGGAAAGCTTTACAAGGCTTATATCAGCTTTGATAGGATACTTAATTATAAGGAAGTAATTGAATTTGAAAAACAATATGAGTTAGGATACAGTTGGGTAGGTATAGTAAATGATGAAAAAGGGAATAATGACATTATAGGTATGAACACCGGAATAGGAGCTACCAAGGGAAACGGAATATCTAAGTATCCATATATCTTTGGGTATGAAGGAAAAGTCAGTGATGTAACATTTAAGGAACTTAAAAATGAAGAGAATGCAAAGAAGCACTATATAAGTTTGCTTAATTATCTTAAAGATAACAGCTCATTTACAGATATGATGGACAGTTATATGGACAGAAAGACAAAACTTGACAGGGCTTTAGCTTATGTGAATGAACATGGCTTAAAAGTATATGGAATGGCTGTAAAAGCAGAGAAAAAAGACTTGCTAAAACTTATAGAAGATGAGAGAGTATTTGGAATCGGTATAGAGGAAAATTAATTCACATTGTGATATTTATAACTACTAAAACGGCATAAGGAGAAGTTATGGAAGAAATTATCAAAATAATAAATCTTAAAAAGACATTTAAGCTGTCAGCAAAACAGCAAAAGATTGAAAAGACAAAAGAAAAGGTGAAGATAGCAGTAAACGATATTTCCTTTGCTGTACAAAAAGGTGAGATATTCGGACTTTTAGGGCCAAACGGTGCAGGAAAGACCACCACACTTAGAATGCTTGCAACTCTAATTAAGCCTGATTCGGGAGATGCGGTGCTAAACGGTGAGAGTATAGTGAAAAATCCTTTTGGAGTAAGGGGTACGATAGGCTTTCTTACAAGTGAACTTAAAATAGAAGATTTTTTTACTCCTAATTATCTTTTTGACTTTTTCTCGGATTTACATGGAGTTGATGCAAAGGAAAGAGAAGAACGCAAAGCTAAGCTTTTTGCAAAATTTGGTATAGATAAGTTTGCAGAGGTGAAAGTGGGTGACCTCTCAACCGGTATGAAGCAGAAGGTTTCACTTGTTATTTCAATAGCTCACAATCCTGAGATAATAATCTTTGATGAACCAACCAACGGACTTGATGTAATAACTGCAAAGACGGTTGTAGACTTCCTTATAGAGTTAAAAGAAGAAGGTAAGACTATAATTATTTCGTCACATATTTTCAGTCTTATAGAAAAAATCTGTGACAGAGCAGCTATAATTATAGAGGGAAAGTTAGCAGCTTATGGAAGTGTAGAGGAAATAAAAGCCGGAAAAAGCTTAGAGGACAGATTTTTTGATATTTATTCGGAGGTGGCAGGAAGTGAAGAATAATATTTATACAATATTCAGAAAAGAAATGGCAAGATTTTTTAAGGATAAAAGGCTTGTGATTACAACCCTCCTGCTTCCGGGTATTATGATATTTATAATGTATAGCTTTATGGGTAATATGATGAGGCAGCAGTTTAGTGTGGCAGACGATTATGTGGCAAAGGTATATGTGAAAAATATGCCTGAGTCTGTAAATGAGAGGATTAATAAGGGAAATATTAATATAAAGTCTGTTGAAGGAGATTTGGAAAATGAAAAAAAGCTTGTTTCTGAAAAAGAAATTGACCTTGTAGTTAATTTTCCGGAGAATTTTGATAAAGAAGTAGCGGAGTATAAGACAGGTGAGGGTAAGGCTCCGCAGGTTGAGATTTTCTATAATTCTGCAAGGCAGGAATCAAGTAAGATATATGGGATATTTACAGAGATTTTAGGTGCTTATGAAACCGAACTCAGCAATAAATTTGATGTAAATGCTGATGAAAAAATAAACTATGACCTTGCCGCAAAGGAGGACATGACAGGAAAAATTTTTGGAAGTATGCTTCCTATGCTTCTTATTATATTTATCTGGTCAGGTTGTGTAGCAGTTGCCCCGGAGTCGATAGCAGGAGAAAAGGAAAGAGGAACCATAGCAACCCTTCTTGTAACCCCTATGAGCAGGCAGGCACTTGCACTTGGCAAGATATTTGCACTTAGCATCATTGCCTTTCTTTCGGGTGTATCAAGTTTTATCGGTACCTTTGCTTCACTTCCGGCTATGTATCAGGAAATGAGCGGTGGCATAAATACGGCATTTTACAGCAGTAAAGATTTTGCTTTTTTATTTGTGATAATTATATCAACCACTATTCTTATGGTTGCACTTATATCGGCGCTGTCAGCCTTTGCAAAAAGTGTGAAGGAATCTGCTACCATAATCTCGCCTCTTATGATAGTAATTATGGTAATCAGCTTATTACCTATGTTTAGTAAGAAAGATATGGAAACACCTGTCACAATGTTTATCATACCGTTATATAACAGCGTACTTTGTATGAATGAAATATTTAAGTTTTCTTATTCAAGTATAAATGTAGTGATTTCAGCTGTGGCAAATATTGTATTTACAGGAATTTTGGTGCTGGTACTTACTAAGATGTTTGACTCGGAGAAGATAATGTTTTCTAAGTAGTATGTAAGGGGGCAGGAATGGGTGAAATTATATTGAACCATGAAGTACTTGAAAATGTGTTATATGATGAAATAAGGACTTTAGTAATTGATTCAAGAAATCATATAAGTACTCAGATAAACTCTGAATTGATTAAAACTTATTGGGAGATTGGTAAGAAAATAGTTATAGATGAGCAAAATCATTCTGAAAGAGCAGAATATGGAAAAAAACTGCTGAAAAATCTCTCTAAAGAATTGACTAAGGAATTTGGGAAAGGCTTTTCAAGATCTAATTTGCAAAATATGAGGAACTTTTATTTGTCATATCCAATTTGCCAAACACTGTCTGGCAAATTAAGTTGGTCACACTACTGTGAATTACTTTCCATAAGTGATAATCAGAAAAGAAGTTTTTATGAAAAAGAAGCAGTCAATGCAAATTGGTCAGTCAGAGAACTTAAAAGGCAAATATCCACATCTTTATATGAGAGGTTATTATTATCCTCAGGAAAAGAAAACAAAGAAAAAGTATTGGAACTTGCATTAAAAGGTAATGAGATAAACACTCCTTCAGATATTGTAAAAGATCCATATGTCTTTGAATTCTTGGGAATACCGGAGGAAAAGCCCGTATTAGAAAGTGATTTGGAAAAAGCGTTAATTACTCATATTGAAAAATTTTTGCTGGAACCGGGAAAGGGTTTTATGTATGTCGGTTCCCAGCAAAGAGTAACCTTAGGTAATACCCATTATTATGTAGATATGGTATTTTACAATAAGATACTTAGAAGCTATGTATTGATAGAATTGAAAACAGGAAAACTTATACCGGAAGCGGTGGGACAGTTGAATATGTATCTCAACTATTATAAGGAAGAAGTCAACGATGAAACCGATAATTCACCTATAGGTATTATTTTATGTACTGATAAAGATAATATACAGGCAGAGTATGCACTGGGTGGAATATCTAATACAATATTTGCCTCAAAATATACATTATATATTCCTAAAAAAGAAATACTTAGGGCAGAACTTGAAAAGGTGATTACTGCTTTTGAAACAAGGTAAGGAAATTTACCTTGTTGTTAATATATAACCAAGTTGATTATTTTGAGTAAGTAATAAAAAATAACACCCCTGATTTAAAAGCGGATACTGATTCTAATATTTAAATCAGGGGATTATTTAAGTTTTATGGGATTTAAATATCATTTTACTTCCCTTTCCCAAGGAAAGTATTTTTCACATTCTGCATTCTAAAATCCAGTTCAGCACTTTCGGTTGCACATTCACTAAGCTCTCTTGAAAGTTCATCCAACATTTCAGGTGCAATTTTTTTATTGTATCTTAATTTATGCTCAAGCGATGCCCAAAAGTCCATAGCGATAGTACGAAGTTGAACTTCCACTTTCACGAGTTTCTTTTCACTTTCGAGGAAAATAGGCACGGCTACTATTAGATGAAGACTTCTGTAACCTGATGGTTTAGGATTTTTAATATAGTCCTTCATTTTAATAAGAGTGATGTCATCCTGTCGTAAAAAACAGTCTGCGAGTTTGTAAATATCATCTACAAAAGAGCAAATCACCCTTACACCTGCAATATCATCCAGACTTTCTTCAAGTGTTTCTAAGTCAAAAGGTAAATCTCTTCGGATTATTTTTCTTAAAATACTTTCATTACTCTTTATGCGTGATTTTATATTTTCTATTGGATTGCCGTCATAAATGAGTGAAAATTCCTCATTTAATACCTTAAATTTTGTTTCAATCTCCATTATCGCACATCGGTAATTGGCAAAAAGCCTTTCAACAGGAAGAGTGTTCTCCTTAAAAAGCTCAATTATTTTTTCTTTGGTTTCCTTAGAAATATCACTAAAGTCAAGGGTGCTAATCCCGTTTATAGCTTTTGCAATTTTTATTTTTTCATTATTGCTGAACACATTCATAATTTCATTGTTTTCAGCTGACTCAAAATCATTAATCATATACATATCTCCCAAAAACAAATAAGTTTATCTTATGTCAACTATATACTAAAATAATGAACAATTAGTGACAAATAACATAAGAAATATTTAAGAATAATATTTTATAATGAATTTCATATTTTTGACACTTATATTAGTTATAAATAAGACAGTATATTATAATAAATGCAAATTTTTCACCCTGGAAATCACAAACATATTAATTTAAAATAAAATTCAAAGGGGAAATTTTCATGGGAAAACTTAAAGAAAATATAAGAAATAGAGCACAAAATATCCTCTTATTTGTACTTTTAATTATGGTTTTAATAATGCTGTATGAAGTAGAAAAGTTTTCAAATGCATGTAGATTAATAAATTGTGCCGGTGCTGCAAGAGCAGGGGCACAAAGATATGTGAAACTGGAATTTTTTGGAATACATAATCAGGAGTTGATAGATAAATATAATAAAATTTTAGATGGTTTGTGGAATGGAAGTGAGGAGTTAAAATTACCTAGAATTAATGATGAAAATTTTAGGAAAAATCTTGAAATACAAAGAAAACAATGGACTAATCTATATAATCTTGTTGAAGATATGGAGCATTCGTATGGGGAGAAAAAGATATCACTTAGGGCAAAAGTACTTATAGAGAGTGAGAATTATTTTAAGCTTACAGATAATACTGTAAATGCGGCAGAAGCTTACGCTGATAAACTGGCGGATTATTTAAGTGTTTTGGAGTTGATTTTGGGAGGTATAGTTATATCTATAATGTCTTTAATGATTATAGATTATACAGATAAAAATAATCTTTTGGAACAAAATATCAGGCTTAGAAAAAAGGCATATATAGATGTTCACACCGGTCTGCCTAATAAAAGCAGCTGTGAAGCGATATTTAATGATAATAAGGCTGTGACTGATGATATATGTATTGTGATGTTTGACTTAAACGGGCTGAAGTCTACAAATGACAATCAGGGGCATATAGCAGGGGACGAACTGATAAAAGGATTTGCGGATATTTTAAAAACTTCGGTCAGAGATAAGGACTTTGTAGGAAGATACGGTGGAGATGAGTTTGTCGGGGTAATTTATCACCCGGAATCTGACGAATTAACAAAAATATTTTCTAAAATTAAATATAATGTAAAAAAATTTAATGAAGAAAACCCTAATCTAAATCTTAGTTATGCTTATGGATGTTCATATTCTAAAGGGAGAAACAGTTGTACTATGAAACAGCTTTTATCCGAGGCTGATGAAGGTATGTATAAGAATAAGATAAGCATGAAGAAAAATATGGATTATTATGATTATGTATTATAAAGATGTGGAGGGAGAAAACATGCCGGGTTATATTTCACTAAAAGATGTGGTAAAGACCTATAAGGCAGGTAATAATTCTATAAATGCCTGTGACGGAGTGAGTTTAGATATAGATAAGGGGCAGTTTGTGATTATAGTAGGACCTTCGGGAGCGGGCAAGACTACCGTACTAAATATACTTGGCGGTATGGACACTCTTACATCGGGTTCTGTGGTTGTTGATAATACAGATATAAGCAAACTTCGTCCTAAGGCACTTATTTCATATAGGCGTGAAGATGTAGGTTTTGTATTTCAGTTTTATAATCTGATGGCAAATCTGACAGCACTTGAAAATGTAGAACTGGCTCTTCAAATTTGTAAAGAGCCTATGGAGGCAAAAACTGTACTTGAAGAAGTGGGACTTGGGCGTAGAATGAATAACTTTCCTGCTGAACTTTCAGGGGGAGAGCAACAAAGAGTAGCCATAGCAAGAGCACTTGCCAAGAACCCCAAGCTTTTGCTTTGTGATGAGCCGACCGGTGCTCTTGATTATGTTACGGGCAAAGAAATACTTAAACTTCTTCAGGAGACTTGCAGGGAAAAAGGGATGACTGTAGTTGTAATTACACACAATACAGCCCTTACACCTATGGCAGATAAGGTAATTCATATTAAAAACGGCAGGGTAAGTTATGCCGAAATCAACGAGAACCCTATATCAGTAGACGACATAGAGTGGTAAGATAGCGGGGGAGATATGAAAAATAAACTGGTAGTGGATTTTTTCAGGGAAATAGCGAAGGGGTTTGGACGCTTTATTTCCATTTTTTTTATAGTGATGCTTGGAACTGCATTTTTTGCAGGACTTCGTTCTTCAGGAAGTGACATGAGAATATCGGCGGATAAGTTTTATGATGATACTAATCTTATGGACTTTAAGATACTTAGTACACTTGGGCTTACCGATGAAGATTTGGCAGATATAAAAAAGATAAATGGTGTAGAAGTTGCAGAAGGAGCACATACAAAAGAGGTAATACTAAGTGCTAAAAAAGCAGAGGCGGTAATTAAGCTGATAGGGATTACAAAGGAGATAAACAAGCCATATATTACAGAAGGCAGGATGCCTCAAAAGAGTGATGAATGTATTGTTGATACTGCTATATTGCGGTTTGCGGATTACAAGGTGGGTGATAAAATAACCCTTTCTTCAGATGATGATTCATCCCTTTACTCAGACCTTGAAAATGTAACATATACGATTACGGGATTTTGTCATCTGCCATATTATTTGGAGAGGGGTAGAGGAACAAGTTCGGTTGGGGACGGCTCTGTTGACGCATTTTTAATGATACCCAAGGAGAATTTCAAGTCTGATATTTACACGGAAGCTTATGTAAGGGCAAAGGGTGTGGAAACCTTAATGACATATTCAAAGATTTACGAAGATAAGATTAAGGTTATTAAGGAAGATATAAAAGGGCTTGAAGATAAGGTAAACAGCAGACGGTATGAAGAAGTAAGAGCTGAGGCTGATAAAAAGCTTAAAAAAGCGGAAAAAAAGCTTGAAGAGGGTGAGAAAAAACTTAGTGATGCTAAAAAGAAGATAGATGATTCAAAGGAAAAAATAAAGACAGGCGAAAATAAACTTTCTAAAGAAGATAAAAAAATAAAAGCCGCAGAGAATGAACTTGTTAATGGGAAAAATAAACTTTTAAAGGCAAAAATAGAATTAAAAGATGGTGAAGAAAAGCTCGCATCTTTTGAAAAGCTTATAGAAGATAAAGAAAAAGAGCTTAAAGAGGGAGAAGAAAAATATAACTCAGGAGCTACAAAGCTAAATAAAGCAAAGGAAAAGTTGGATAAGGGAGAAAATGAGTACAAAGATGGACTTAATAAGTATCAGGCGGGAAAGTCTGAATACGAAAAAAACCTTAAAGCTTATGGAGAAGGCTTAAACAGCTATATCGAGGCTAAAACAAAATTTGATATGGCAGAGCAGGCGGGAATGGCTCCACCTGAGGCTAAAGCTAAGCTTGAGGGTGAAAAAGCCGCTCTTGACTCTGCTAAGCTAAAACTGGATGAGGCAAAGGTTATCCTTGATGAAACTAAAAAAGCTTTGGATGAAAGTAAATTAAAACTAGAAAAAGGCAAGACAGAATTTGCAAAGAACCAAAAAGAGCTTAAAGCTGCTTACAAAAAGCTTGAAAATAGTAAGAAGAAGTTTGAGGATGGTAAGTCCACTATCGAAGACAAGAAGGTTGAGCTTGAGTCTGCTAAAATAAAAATACGGGATAATGAGAATAAATTAAGGGAGGCTGAGCAAGAACTTTCAGATGGCAAGAAGGAACTTGCTAAAGCAGGAGAAAAACTTACAAAGAATAAAGAAAAGTTAGAAAAAGCTGAGAAAAAATATGAAAAAGAACTTCCAAAGGCAAATAAAAAGCTTGAAAAAGGCAGAAAGAAACTTGCTAAATCCAAAAAAGATGTAGCAGATATTAAAAAACCGGACTTTTATGTACTTGACAGAAATATGTTGGAGAGCTATGTAAGTTTTAAACAAAATGCGGATCGTATGGATAGTCTTGGAAATGTATTTCCTGTAATATTTTTTCTGGTTGCAGCCCTTGTAAGCCTTACAGCTATGACTAGAATGGTAGATGAAAACAGAATGAGCATGGGTATACTTAAAGCACTGGGATATAGAAACCATGCCATTTCGGGAAAGTATATAGCTTACGCATTGTTTGCCACAGTAAGTGGAGGAATTATAGGAGTAGTGATAGGTGAAAGGTTTCTACCGCTGCTTATAATAAAATCTTATGGAACATTGTTTAGAGGAATGCCTTATTGTTTTACACCTATAAACTATGAACAGGCTTTTTTAGCTCTACTTGCGGCAACAGTAAGTACAGTAGCCGCAACACTTATTTCAGCACTTTCACAGCTCCTTGAAAATCCGGCATCACTTATGCGTCCACTTCCGCCAAGTTCGGGCAGGAGGGTAATTTTAGAGAGGATAGGTTTTATTTGGGAAAGGCTTAATTTTACGAGAAAAGCCACTGTCAGAAATCTTGCCAGATACAAAAAAAGGCTGATTATGACAGTAGTCGGCATAGGCGGTTGTATGGGGCTTTTGCTTGTGGGATTCGGGCTTAAAGATTCTATTAATGAGATAGCAAAGAAACAATATATAAAAATATTTACTTACGATTCCAATATAACACTTAATTCTAAAGCAAATGAGGAGGAAAAAAAGGAGGTAGTAAAGGCTGCTACAGACTATGCCGGAGTGGATGAAACTATCAGAATACAATTTCTTTCTGTAGATTTAACACATGGAGATAATATAAGAAATGCCAATCTCTTCATACCTGAGAATACAAATAAAATAAAAGATTTTTTGACTCTTAAAAAAAGGACTACAGAAATAGAATATTCTTTTCCGACAGGTGATGGAGCGTATATTTCGGAAAAGACGGCAAAGATGTTGGATGTAGAGGAGGGAGATAGTGTAAATATTATAAGAGACGGAAAAAAGCAGGTATCCGTTAAAATAGATAAGATTGTAGAAAATTATGTATTTCATTACCTTTTTCTTTCGCCTGAACTTTATAAGAAGCTATATGGAGAAGAACCTGAATATAATATACTCAATCTGAAGTTTGACAGGGATAAGGTAGATGAGAATGATTTGGGCAATAAGCTTTTATCTTACACAGGCTGTTCGGGAGTGATGTTTGTAGATGAACTTGAAGATAATATAGACAGGATGTTAAAGGTTTTGGATTTGGTCACACTGGTACTTATAGTGGCAGCAGGACTTCTTGCCTTTGTAGTGCTTTATAATCTGAACAGTATAAATATACTGGAGCGTAAACGGGAAATTGCAACGCTAAAGGTGCTCGGTTTTTATGACAATGAGGTAGCACAGTATGTATATAGGGAAAATATTCTGCTTACACTTTTTGGAATACTGGCAGGATTTGTGTTTGGAACAATCCTTCATCAATATGTAATTGTTACTGTAGAGGTTGACCTTATGATGTTTGGAAGAACTATAAGCCTTACAAGCTATATTATGAGTGCTCTGATAACCATAGGTTTCTCCATACTTGTAAACTGGGCTATGTATTTTATGCTTAAAAAAATAGATATGACCACTTCGCTTAAAAGTGTGGAGTAAATAATAAACTGCTGTAAGTTTGTACTTTGGGCTTACAGCAGTTTATTTTAATACTCTACAATAGTAGAAAGCTATTCGGGAAGTGCAAATCTTTCTTTATAAATATTTCTATTTTTTTCATACTCAGACTTTTCATTTTCAGTAAGTTCTTTAAAATAATCATGCTCACTGAATATCATATTGCCGGATTGGATTACATTGATAGCTATATTGGAGCAATGTCCCGCAACCCTGTTGCAGTAGTTTATATAGTCGGTAAGGACTACACCAAGTTCACCTGAACATTCTCCTGTACGAAGTCTTGCTACATGCCTGTCTCTCATTTTAAGTATCAGCTTATCTATAATGCTTTTAAGAGGTTCTACGGTAGCTGCAAGTGCGGAATTGTCCTCTATGTAGCAATCAACGGTATTTACAAGTACCTCGGAAACTGCTCTGTTAAGCACCTCAATTTCTTTTTTAGCTGCCTCTGAAAAGTCGATTTTTGTTTTGTGCATGTTCTCTGCAAGGATTATCATATTCATCGCATAATCACTGATTCTTTCTATATCAACTATACTGTGTAGCATACCATTGATTTTTTTGCCGTCAACATCACTTACATCAGCTCCGGATATCCTTACAAGATAAGCATTTAATTCATCTTCAAGGTCATCAAGCTCATTTTCGATAGCTTTTATTTTTATCTTTTTATCTTCGCTATATTTGTCAAATTCATCAATAGAGTCAATAAAGGCTTTACTTGCCTGTTCCGCCATATAAATTGTCTTAATTTTACACTGTCCCACTGCTATACTTGGAGAAATAAGCAGACGCTCATCGAGGAGTACGGTTCTTTCTTCTTTTCCGCTATCTTTAATAACAATATTTGCAAGCTTTACAAGCTGACCTGCAAAAGGAATAAGTATTAATGTTGTAGCTATGTTAAATACCGAGTGGAACCCGGCTACTGCAAATGAACTGATTGAATTATCAAATCCGTTTATTTTTATCAAATCTTTACATAAAAAGTAAACAACAAGCCCGATTATTGTCCCAATAAGGTTAAAGCTGATATGTATAACGGATACCTTTTTAGCATTTTTATTTACTCCTATGGAAGATAAAAGTGCAGTAACACAAGTACCGATATTCTGTCCCATTATAATAGGAATAGCCATCCCGTAAGTAATGGAGCCGGTAAGCGAAAGTGCCTGAAGTACACCCACAGAGGCTGCTGATGACTGGATTATTCCGGTAAATATCGTACCGATAAGTACACCGAAAAGAGGATTCTTAAAGGCGATAAGTATATTTGTAAATTCAGGCATATCTGCAAGCGGAGCAACAGAGTCACTCATAAGTTCCATACCGAACATAAGGATTGCAAAGCCCACCATAATAGTACCTACATCTTTTTTTTTGGCAGTTTTAGCCCCCATTATCATAATTACTCCTACAAGGGCTATAACAGGGGAGAAATTTTCAGGTTTTAACATGGATAGAAAAATATTATCGGTTTTAAGACCGTTTAGACCTAGAATCCATGCTGTAAGCGTAGTTCCGACATTTGAGCCCATTATTACTCCTACAGTCTGTGAAAGGCTCATTATACCTGAGTTAACAAGACCTACAAGCATTACTGTAAGTGCTGATGAGGACTGGATAGCAATAGTTATTACCGCACCAAACATTAGGCTTTTGCCGGGATTTGAGGTAAGTGTTTTAAGTATGTCTTCAAGTTTACCTCCTGCTACTTTTTCAAGACTGCCCGACATAACATGCATTCCGAAAAGAAAGAAAGCAAGCCCGCCGCATAGTGTAAAAATTGAGTAGATATTCATAAATCTCTCCTTGATTTGTAATTAAACGAAACATCTTGATTGTATCATATTATTTAGAGTTAGAAAAGATAAAGTTTAATATGTTTATGGGGCATAAAAGGAAGAAGTTTAGATAAAATTTATAAATATAATTATTAAATGTATTTTATAAGGTACCATGACTTGACATAGCCGTTAAAACCCATTATTCTAATATTTAAAACAGTTATTTATGATAGGGTATGTAAGTTTTGAGAGAGGTATAATATGGACAATGGCATGTTGGCTTTGGAAGATAGAGATATCTACAAAACAATGCTTGAGAATATGGATATAGGAATATATTTTGTAAGTAAATTCAGACAGATAACATTTTGGAATAAGGGAGCTGAAGAAATAAGCGGATTTTCAAAAGATGAGGTTGTAGGTAAATTTTGCTATGATGATATTCTAAGCCATGTTGATGAGAAAGGAAATAAAATTTGTATAGTCGGCTGTCCGCTAAAGGCTACCGTTGAGGACGGCAGAGTGAGGGAAGCCGTGGTTTACCTTCACCATAAAGAAGGCTACAGAGTGAGAATTAGAGTAAAATCGTTTCCTATATATATTAATAATGAATTGATTGGAGCCGGAGAAACTTTTGAAAGGCTGATAGGAAACGACTTTAATAAGGATTTAACAAAAATTTGCGATAATTTTAGCTGCTCAATAGAAGAGTTGAAAATGTTTGCATTTTATGATGAACTTACAGGACTGCCTAACAGGCGTTATCTTGAATCTATATTAGAATCAAGGTTTATGGAGTTTAGAAATCTTCATCTTAGTTTCGGTATACTTTTTATAGATATAGATGATTTCAGAAGTTTTAATAATACACATGGTCATGATCTTGGTGACAAAGTATTAAAAATAGCTGCAAATACTTTTGTGGCGGCAATCAGAAAAACGGATTTTGTAGGAAGATGGGGAGGAGAAGAATTTATAGGTATCTTCCCTATGGTAACTAAGTTTGAACTTGAGGCTATAGCGGAGAAAATAAGAATTCTTACAGAAAATTCGGTTTTAAGAGAAAAAGGCGGTATGAGATATAACATTACCGTATCAATCGGCGGGAGTATAATCAACTCCTTGGATGATATAGAATCTATTATAAAAAGAGCGGATGAAAATATGTATATAAGTAAAAAAATCGGCAAAAATACGGTAACAATAAATTAAAAATTATAAAAACAGCTACCCTAAATTAAAAATTTCTTAGGGTAGCTTTAATTTTATTCTTTGGTTTCCATAGTTTCTCTGTCATACTTATACTTTTTTACAAATTTTCCAAGTGCAAAAAAGCGGTTGTTGGTCCAACTTCCCTTATCACAGGTCATAAGAGATATGATAGGCTTTCCAATTTTATCTGCCTCGGCATTTTCAAGTAAATCCAAAGCGGAACTGTCTACTATTTTGGTATCATATATCTTATATTCATAAATATCAGTCTTGTCGGTAATGCGGACTATTGCTCCTTTTTTTATGTCCATAAGTGAGCCGAAGAGAAGTTTTTTATCTCCGTTGTTGTGACCGGCAAGAGTATAATTACCTTTACCCATTTTGTCATCCGACTTCATAGTGCCGATACCTTTTAAAAGATTATAGTTAGTTGTGCCCTTAAAAATACAGAGGTTCATATCAAGGGAAGGAATTACAAGCTGACCTATGAGAAGTGTTTTATCAATAGGTCGGTTATCTAAAAAAGTAGCAGTAGGCGAGATTTCTTTTACCTGTTCAAAGTCAAAAATTTCTTCAGGCTGTACTTTTTCTTCATTTTCTTTTAACACTTCCGGAGTAGTTTCTTCAATAATTTCCGTAGCAGTCCTTACTTCATCTCTTAGTTTCATTTTACTGTAAGTAGGAAGGAGGAGTAATATTATTCCTGAAACTACAAGTAGCAGAAAAATAATTTTTCTCAAAATTTTCATATCGGTTTTGTCCTTTAACATGTTATAATTCTAAAATAAGAAATTTATATTTACCGATAAAGTATAACACATATTTTGTATTTTGTCAGTTATATTAAAAGTGAAAGGAAATTTTATGAAAAATAAAGATATAACCATAGAAGAAGCCATAAAAAAGCTTATGGAACTTTCTCCGGTTAAAATAATAATCAGTAATGCCATAACGAAGACACAGGAAATAAAGAAAATTCAGATAGAAAAGAAAGAAAAATATTATCAAACAGCAAAATTTACAGAAAAACAGGTATTTCATAAAAATATAGACGAGAAAGAGCTTGAAAAAGTCTGCACAACTGAACTTAATGAGAATTTTTTCCAGCTAAACGCTTGGGGAATATCAAGTGAAGCACAGATAAAGCTTACGAAGAAAAGAAAGGTACTTTTTGATATAAAAAAGGCTGATAATAAGAAAATGGCGGAGGAAGTAAAGACAAATAACAGAAAAAAGAATTATATACTTGAAGAAGGAAGTGTAATTGAACCGCTTGTAGATATGGGGATATTTACTAAAGAGGGTAAGATTGTTAATTCAATGTATGATAAGTATAGGCAGATTAACCGCTTTATAGAACTTATAGATGATGAGCTTAAAAAGAAAATAATAACTCATTTGAATATAATAGACTTCGGTTGCGGCAAGTCTTATCTTACTTTCATTGTGTATTATTATCTTACAGAAATCAAAAAAATAAAGGTGAATATGATAGGGCTTGACCTCAAAGAAGATGTGATAAAAAAATGTAATAAGGCGGCAGAAAAATATGGATATGAAAATCTGTCTTTTGAACTTGGTGATATAAACGGTTACAATGCACCATTTAAGGTGGATATGGTAATTACTCTGCATGCTTGCGATATGGCTACGGATTTTGCCCTATACAATGCTGTTAACTGGGGTGCAAACTATATTTTTTCCGTGCCTTGCTGTCAACATGAGTTAAATTCTAAGATAAAAAGTGAAAAATTTTCGCTTATGACTAGATACGGCATTATAAAAGAGAGATTCTCGGCTCTTGTAACGGATGCAATAAGGGGAAATTTACTTGAATATAAGGGGTATAATGTAAACCTGCTTGAATTTGTAGACCTTAGTCATACGCCTAAAAATATACTGATCAGAGCCGTAAAAAATCCTAATAAGGCAGAGGAAGTAAAGGAGAAAGCGATGGATGAGGTATGCAGGATGATTGCGGAATACGGACTTAGTCAGGCACTTTACAGTATGATTATGGAAAAGATATCTTAGATAAGATTGACATATTAATACCTTGGATATATAATTTTTTTGTATAAAAAATACATATTTATTGAAGGAGAGTATTTATATGGCAGTAGCAACGACTTTGATTACGGACAATGATACTTGGGTGCTATGGACAGTATTAGCGGCAAGTGCCGCACTTGCAATTTATTTGGAACAAAAATACGCTTGGGCAAGTAAGATAACGGGGTGTATTCTTGCAACAGCGTTTACACTGGTACTTGCCAATTTAAGCATAATACCTACAGAGGCACCGGTTTATGATGCTGTTTGGGACTATGTTGTTCCGCTTGCAGTTCCGCTTCTTCTTTTTAATGCTGACATTAAAAAGATATGGAAAGAATCCGGCAGAATGTTCATCATTTATCTTTTAAGCAGCATGGGTACTTTAGTTGGCGGTTTTACAGCTTATTTTGCACTTAAAGGTGCTATTCCGGCACTTAATGATATCGTTCCTATGTTTGTGGGTACTTATACAGGCGGTTCGGTAAACTTCATTGCGATGTCCGAGCAGTATGCAGTACCGGGTAAGACTGTATCGGCAGCTCTTGTAGCAGATAACCTTCTTATGGTTCTTTATGTATTTGTGCTTATATCTCTGCCTGCTATGGCTATTATAAAGAAACTTTACAGACAGCCTTATGAAGAGGCTATTAAGGCTCAGACGGAGGCGGACAAAGATAAAAATAAGACTATGGCGGCTAAATACTGGGGAACAAAGGAAATCTCTCTTAAAGATATAGCCTTTGCGGTAGCTATAGCCTTTATTATTGTTACAGTATCAACCAAGCTTGCAGGTAAAATGAGTGAAACATTTTCTAGAACAGACTTTATGAGCAAGTTTATCGGTGGTTTCTTTGGAAATAAATATTTGCTTATTACTACATTTACAATGATAATTGCAACTGTTTTCCCTAAACAAATGTCATCTGTAAAGGGTGCACAGGAAATAGGTACTTTCTTAATATACATTTTCTTTGCGGTTATAGGAGCACCCGCTTCTGTACCTATGATAATTAAGGAGTCTCCGCTTCTTCTTATATTTGCACTTATTATAGTTGCAATTAATATGATTGTATCACTTATATTTGGTAAGATATTCAAATTCTCTATTGAAGAGATTATTATAGCTTCAAATGCGAATATCGGCGGACCTACCACGGCAGCAGCTATGGCAGTTTCAAAAGGCTGGGGAGCACTTATTGTACCTGCACTTTTGGTAGGTACTCTGGGATATGTACTTGGAAATTATTTGGGGATTTTTTCAGGAATTCTCCTGCATTAAAAGTAAAATACTTATTAACACAGGATTTATTATCTTTTGATACTCTAATAATGGTAGCTGCATAATTAAAATTACTAAGGAGAACTGTTATGATTTATAATGCTGTTGACAGGCTGATTGCCTTCGGACTTAAAAAAGGATTACTTGAGAAAGAGGATATTTTTTATACAAGAAACAAGCTTTTATACACTCTGGGGCTTACTGATTATGAGGGAAAATCTGAAGTAGGGGAATGTAGCGAGGAATTGTCTGATATTCTCTGCGATATATTAAAATTTGCTATGGAAAAGGGATTGGTAAGTGACTCGGTTACAGAACAGGATCTCTTTGATACAAAGCTTATGGACTGTCTGCTTGGCAGACCTTCCGAAATAGTGGGTAAATTTGAAAGGCTATTTAAAAAAAGTCCGAAAGAAGCCACAGATTGGTATTATGAATTTAGCAAGGCTACTAACTATATAAGAAAAGACAGGATAGTAAAGGATGTGAAATGGCAGGCGGATTCACCTTATGGAAAGCTTGATATTACTATAAATCTTTCTAAGCCTGAAAAAGACCCTAAGGCTATAGCGGCAGCTAAGAAAATAGCACAGACAGGTTATCCGAAATGTCTGCTTTGTAGGGAAAATGAGGGCTTTGCAGGGGATATGAACAAGCCTGCGAGGGAAAATCACAGGCTTATCCCGCTTACACTCGGAGGAGAGAAGTATTTCTTACAGTATTCTCCTTATGTGTACTATAATGAGCATTGTATTATATTAAATGAAGGTCATGTGCCGATGAAGATAGATAAAGCGGTTTTTCTAAAACTTCTTGAATTTACGGAGAAATTCCCTCATTATATGGCAGGTTCAAATGCAGACTTGCCTATAGTTGGCGGTTCTATCCTTACACATGACCATTTTCAGGGCGGAAACTATGAGTTCCCTATGGCAAAGGCGGAACTAAGAGAAAAAGTGGAATTTAAAGGATATGAAGATATAAAGGCGGGAATAGTAAACTGGTCTATGTCGGTTATAAGATTAACAGGTGCCGATTATAAGAAAATTGCAGAACTTGCCGATAAAATACTTGGACTTTGGAGGGGTTATTCAGATGAGAGGGTAGATGTAATTGCAGAAAGTAATGGAGAGTGGCATAACACTATTACACCTATTGCAAGACGCAGAGGCTCTGACTTTGAAATAGACCTTGTACTTAGAAATAACAGGACAACAGAAGAATATCCGCTTGGTATTTTTCACCCGCATGACAAACTTCACCATATAAAAAAGGAAAATATAGGACTTATAGAAGTTATGGGACTTGCAGTTCTTCCCGGCAGGCTTAAAGGTGAAATGGACAGCTTAAAAACTGCACTTCTTGAAAACAAAGATATAAGAAAAGATGAGGTGCTTGCAAAGCATGCTGATTGGGTAGATGAATTTATGATTAAACATAAAAGTTTTAATAAAGATAATGCTGAAGAAATCATCAGACAGGAAATAGGGCTTGTATTTTCTGAAGTGCTTACAGATGCAGGTGTTTATAAGGATGATGAAAGTGGAAGAAAGGGAATGCTTAGATTTATAGAGAAGGTTAATTCTTTGTAGATCAGGTTTAGATAGTGAATGATAGAAAACTTAATGAACTTGGAAAATAATATTCTCCTGTTTTTACAAGAGTATGTGAGGAATCCTTTGTCGGATGTTTTACTTATTCCGTTTACACTATCAAATAATTCGGGTATAATCTGTTTTGTAATAATAGTTCTGTTTTTATATTTTAAGAAGCTTAGAAAAACAGGAATACTTATGACAATATCGCTTATTTTGGAATTTGTTTTAACCGATCTTATTATTAAAAATTGGGCGGCACGAATAAGACCTTATGAGGTGATTGACGGACTTACATTGTTAGTTGATAAGGCTCATGATTTCTCTTTCCCATCAGGACATACCGGTAGTGCATTTGCATTGGCTGTGGTAATTTTTATGGTAATGAAGAGGAAATATGGGATTATAGCTCTTGTGTCGGCATTTTTAATGGGATTTTCAAGGCTGTATGTCGGTATACATTACCCAAGCGATGTACTGGGAGGGATAGTTTTGGGAGTAATAACTGCGGTAATTGCAGTTAAATGCTTTCCTGATTCATCTAAGATTATGCGGAAATTTTTATGATAAAAATTTAACAAATATGTATAAATGATTAATAGTAACGGGCAGTGTAAGGTTTTATAATTGTAATACCTTGTGCTGCCCTTTAAGGAGCGGATTTAATGGAGTTTTCAGATAAACAAAAGGGAATTTTATTCATCCTTTCGGCAGGTTTAGGATTTGCCCTGATGGGTGTGTTTGTAAACCTTGCGGGAAATATTCCCACTATGCAAAAAGCTTTTTTTAGAAATATAGTACCGGTGTTTATAGCAGGTCTTGGTTTAAAAAGAGCCGGTGAAGAAATAAAGCTTAATAAAGGAGACATTAAGTTTCTTATATTGAGGGCAAGCTTTGGTACTGCAGGACTGATATGTAATTTTTATGCACTGGATCACCTTAAACTTTCAGATGCCAATATGTTAAATAAGCTTTCACCATTTTTTGTAATTATTTTTTCATTTATTATTTTAAAGGAAAAAATTAGCATATTTCAAGCCATGGCGGTTTTTGGGGCTTTTATAGGGGCGTTGTTTATTATAAAGCCTACAGGGGATGTATCCGTGTTTCCGGCAATTATAGGTGCTTTAGGCGGAGTTGGAGCGGGAGCTGCATATACGATGGTGCGTATGCTTGGAAAACGAAAAGTGAATGGGAAGTTGGTTGTATTTTTCTTTTCAGCGTTTTCAAGCCTTGTTTGCCTTCCATTTTTAATTATGCAGTTTGTGCCGATGAGTTTATATCAGACTTTTATGTTAATTTTAAGCGGTATTACGGCAGCTGTAGGTCAGCTTGCGATTACAAAGGCTTATTTTTATGCTCCTGCAAAAGAAATTTCAATTTATGATTATAATCAGATAATAGTATCAGCCATACTGGGTTTTGTGATACTTAATCAGCTTCCGGATATATATAGCTTTTTAGGCTATATGATTATATTTGTAATGGGTATATGGATGTATTTTTACAATAAAAGTAGAAAAAATTAAATTAAATTAATTTGAAATGAATCTCTTTTAATGCTATAATTTAGAATGATTATTGTTTACTTTGAGTTGGACAAATATTAAGGAGAAAATTAGCTTATGAAAGGTACTGTTGTAGCCTCTTGGCTTACTTCGGGCAGGAGACTTTTTGGAGACGATGTAGTAGATAAGGCTCTTGAAAAATATGGATTAAAACCTGATCGCATTTTTACGCCGCTTGAAGATGTGGATGACAGCTTGGCTGTAGGGTTAGTTGAGTTTATTGGTCATAAAGCGGGAAAAAGCCCCGAGCAGATTTGGGAAATAATGGGGCAGGAAAATATTTTAACTTTTACAAAATTTTATCCGGGATTTTTCAGACATGAAAATGCGTATCATTTTCTCAAGTCAATGAATGATGTACATGTTATAGTCATGAAAAGAGTTAAAGGAGCAACGCCTCCTATTCTTGATTTAACCCCTATTGATTCCAATACTGCACAGCTTGTTTACCGCTCTAAAAGACAAATGGGAAATTACCTTAAAGGTCTTTTAAAAGGGGTATTTGACCATTTTAAAGAAAAAGTTGAAGTTAAGATTGTAAGCCAAAACGGTTCTGAGATTAAGTTTGAGCTGACATTTGCTGAACCTATTTCTTACACAAAGAGATATAAATTAAATAGGATTTTTTCTCTAGGTTTTATTAAAAACTCAGCATATAAAACTTCTCTTTTCACTATGCTTGGAGTGGGAATTACCGGCTTTGGAATTTTAGGTTTTGGTTGGGAACCGGCAGTTCTTACTTTGATGTCGGGAATAATCCCGATGATTTTAGGACTTCTTTTTGCAAGACCTGTAAAAGATTTGAAGGAAGAACTTAATGACTTAAAGCAGAGAAGGTTTATTGCACACATGGTACTTGAGAGTGGAGATGACTACCAAGATTTGGCAGAAGATATTACAAAAATTAAAGAGGTGGTTCAGAGAGATTTTATAGACTTTAATGCTGTTGTTGACGAGATGTACGGTTTTAATACTTCTTTGGGAGAAATTTCAGGAAATATGAGACAGACATCCGATAATATCAAGGATGTAATGGGCAAGATTACGGGAGATACTCTAAGACAGGCATCTGAAACGGAACGGCTTGTAAATGTACTAAATGGCAGTGTAAATAATATTACGGAAATTTCTGAGAGAAGCCAGAAAAATAAATCAAAGATAGAAAATGCGATGATCGGCATAAAAGAAAGCTTTGACGGAGTTAAAAATACCGCATCCGAGATAAATGATGTACTTACGGGACTGGGAACAATTAGAGAGAGCGGAGCTGCTCTTCAAAACGATGCGGATAAAATGGTTCAGATAGTTTCTATAGTATCAGGTATAGCAAGCCAAATAAACCTTTTAGCACTTAATGCGTCAATAGAAGCTGCAAGGGCGGGTGAAGCAGGCAAGGGTTTTGCAGTTGTAGCAGAGGAAGTAAGAAAACTTTCTGTTGAAACTGATAAAGCTGTTGAGGAAATAAATCAGAATCTTACAGGATTCGTATCTAATATGAAAGAGGTTGTTTTAGGTATAGATAACCAGTATCAGATACTTGAGGCTGAAAATGAATCGCTTGATAAGGCAGTGGATACATCGCGAATATCAAATGATAATTTACAGGCAGTTTCACTGCTTATGTTTGAAAACTCACAAAGACTTAAAGAAGAGGCGGAAGCTATATCCGAATTATTTGCTAATATCCGAACACTTACATCAATTGCTGATGAAAATTCAGGTGCGGTAAGCGAAGTAAATCACAGTGTAAGTCTTTATGTAGAAGATATTAAAGAACTTTCACATCAAATAAGCGTATTTGACACTATGATAGAAGATTTTAAAAAGAGATTGAATAAATATCATACCTAATTATGATAAAGAATAATAATCCTCAAGTGAAATTTAATATTTCTAAGGGGATTATTTTTTACCATATTCGGGATTAAATCACTATAAAAATGCTGAACTTCCATCTTTTGTAAGAGAAGCATTACCTACAAAATATCCTATGAATAATTTGGGTTAAATTATTTGAGCCAAAATAAAAAATAGAAAGAGATTAATTTTATGTGGTTATTTTTTACACTTGCAACTACCTTCCTTTGGGGCTTGGCAGAGCTCTTTTATAAGAAAGGCGCACATCCTGAGGAGAAATTTTCTCATCTTAAAATTGCTGTATGCGTAGGTATAGTTATGGGGCTTCATGCCACCTTTATACTTGTAACTCAGGATATAAACTATGATCCTGTAAATATGATACGCTATCTGCCTGTATCACTTTGCTATATAGTGTCTATGGCTTTGTCGTTTTTTGGTATGCGTTTTATAGAGGAGTCAATTTCCGATCCGATTGAGAATACTTCGGGTGCAATAACATCAATATTATCAGTGGCAATTCTAGGTAAGGTGATTTCAGGAACTTCTGTGGTTGCCATCATAGTTATTGTAATAGGTATCTTGGGAATAGGTTTCCTTGAGGGACATGGAGATACTGACAGAAAGAAAAAGCTTGGGAAAAAGATGGCGATAATAGCCTTTGCCATGCCATTTTGTTATGCGATTATAGATGCCATCGGTTCATTTTTAGATATCTACTATTTAGATATAGAACTCTCACCTCTTGTAAATGTAACTGAGGACACAATTGAAGCAGTGGCAAATACTTCCTATGAATTTACCTTTGCAATCTGTGCTGTAATTTTGCTTATATTTATGTGGGTAAAGAAGGTAAAATTTGGAATTTCAGGTCAGCGTGACAAGGTGTTGGCGGCTGTATTTGAGACATCGGGACAGTTTACTTATGTATATGCAATGAGCGGAAACGGAGCAATAGCAGCCCCTATAATTTCAGCAGTTTGTGTGGTATCGCTCATTCTTTCAAGAATTTTTTTGAAGGAAAAACTTACAAAATTGCAGTATTTCTTCCTTACACTGGTTATTCTTGGAATACTTACATTAGCGGCTATTGAAGGGGATTGATAAAGACTGTACTGTCAATTAATCCTGCTTGTATAAACTTTTTTAAAGAAAATAAGGGAAGCTGTAAGGGATATTATTTCAGCAATCAAAAAAGACCACCACACATGGTTTACAACCCCGGTTTGAGCTAACAGCCATGCCGCAGGTATAAGGGCTACAAGCTGCCTCATAATTGAAATTATGAGAGAATATATACTTTGTGCAAAGGCTTGAAAAATTGAACTTAATACTATACCGACAGCTGCAAGCGGAAAATGTACGGCTATGATGCGAAGTGCCGTTATTCCCATGTTTCTCATATCACAGGTAGCATTGAACATATCAAGCAGTGTGTTGGGTATAAGTTCAAAGGTAAAGGTTCCGATTAACATTATTCCAAAAGCAAGACTTAATGCAAAACGCAAGGAGTCATTTATACGCTTTTTATTTTTAGCCCCATAATTATAGGAAAGCACAGGTATAAGTCCGTTATTAAGTCCGAATACAGGCATAAAGAAGAAGGACTGTAGTTTAAAATATACTCCAAATACCGCAGTGGCGGTAGTTGAAAATGCAATAAGTATGATGTTCATAGCATAAGTCATAATAGAGCCTATGGACATCATCAAAATACTTGGAACAGCTATAAAATATATCGGTTTTATGGTATTCAGTTTGGGTTGTAAAATGCGTTTAAACGAAAGATTTATTTCTTTGTTATATTTAAGATTTAGAAAAGTACCCATAGCCGCACCTGAAAACTGACCGATGACAGTAGCTAAAGCCGCTCCGGCAACTCCCATTTTAGGAAAGTTAAAGAGTCCGAATATCATTATAGGGTCAAGGATTATATTGATGGCGGCACCGGTTATCTGGCTAATCATACTAAGCAGGGTACGACCTGTAGCCTGAAGCAGACGCTCCATCGTAATTTGCATAAACACACCGAAAGAAAGAAAACAGACTATCTGCAAATAAGCTATTGCATCAGCCTGAATGACTGTATTATTTGTTTGGCTGTTTATAAATGGTACTGCTGCAAATATGCCTAATAATATAAAGATAATGGTATTTATTAAAATAAGAAATATACCGTTATTTGCAGCAGCATCGGATTTTTCATAGTTTTTTTCTCCAAGCCCTTGAGAGAGCAGTACATTAAAACCTATTCCCGTTCCGGCAGCAAGGGCTATCATAAGGTTTTGCATAGGAAAAACTAAGGTTACAGCAGTAAGTGCATCTTCTGAAAGTTTAGCTACGAAGATACTGTCTACTACATTGTAGAGAGCCTGTACCAACATGGATATAATCATAGGTAAAGACATATTTACTATCAGTTTTTTTACAGGCATAATTCCCATTTTGTTTTCTTCAGTATTCATACAACCCCCTATTAAAAAAACGGTGTTCAAGATTATAGCGTATATGAAAAATAAATGTAATAAAAAGACTTACCCTTCTTCAAGAGGATAATCGAAATTTGCCCTAGGGTATTTTCCTTTTAACCAACGATGATGTCCTTTTATCATAGAAGCATCACTTTTTAAGTAATAATCTCTGGTATTATAATATTCGTATTCGGTCATTCCCGGTTTGGTTCCACGATTCCAAGTGTTGTCAATGTGATACCAGTTCCCGTCAACTTTTACCATATTCCATGCATGTAGGGTATCTCCATTTACATAACCCGTTATGTAGAGTACCTTTAGTCCCGCTTTCTTAGCAAGCCTGTAAAAAAGCTTTGCCTTGGCATCACATACACCGCCTCCGCCATAAAGTAATGAAAAGGTGCTGTATACGGAGTATTTTCCGAGTTTTTCTTCCGGGCAGTTATTATTGGGGTTAGAGCACCTGCCCTTATCTCCAAAGGTGTAGTAATAATTTTCTACCATAAAATCATTTATGGTTCTTACTTTTTCCTCATCAGTCATTTCCTCATATATATTTTCTTCAACCCATTTTTTAACAAAATCATTCATATAATTAAGTTCTTTTTTGCTAATACTATATTTGGTTTTTATCATCCATTTATAATAACCGTTATAAGTATGTTTAGAAGAGTTGAGGTTTTTGTAATATCTGCTTATATCATTAAATTCAGGTATTTCATACAATTTTAGCCAAAAAGCATCATAAGTTTGATTATTTTCTAAATTCAGAACCTTTTTGTCTACATTAATATAAAAATCTTTATCAAGTTTTTTTGCATGCTTTATCATAAGCTTTATAAGCTCTTTTTCTGTTTTTACTATAGGCTTAGCTTTTTTTAAGAGTTTTTTAGCTTCGTTTTTTGATATGTTGTAGCTTGCACTTATATTCCAAATAAAGTAGTTATAATAGTTGTAGGTGACTGAACTTGTAATTTTGGCATGTTCCATTATTTCATTATATTTTGGATATTTGGTAAATTCTTTCCACAGTTTATTAAAATTTGCCTGATTGTTTTTTATTGCATTATGGCTTACTTTAATTGTGAAGTTTGTATCAAGATTTGTTATATGTTTAATAAAAGTCTTGATAAGCTCTTTTTTTGTGTTTACATAATAAAAAGTTTTTGTGCCTGCTATAACGGTGTGATCTAAATCATCTGCATATACGGAAGGCAGGTCGGGTGATATAAGGGAAAGCATTATAAATGCTAAAGTTAAATACAGTAATTTTAAATATTTTCTAATCATTATTTACCTTTCTTTAATTAAAAATTGTATAAACCATTTTATCATAACTTATAAAAAAGATAAATTAACATTTTCTTACAAAAATGAAATATAGTACTTTAAATAGAAGTAAAGGACATATAAGAAAAAGTAAAATACATTGCAATAAAGCTACCGCAATCCCACTGGCTTTAGACGGTGAGTTAAGGTAGCAAAAATTATGATTTAGTGGTATAATAACTGGTATTATGGGAGCG
>CAUTOC010000014.1:0-51815 GCA_963539695.1 uncultured Catonella sp.
ATTTTTCGGATCAGCGAAAAACTCCAATGGGCGAAACAGACTAAAGTCATTAATTAAATCAGCCTCACAAAGAGTCACAATCTATGTGAGGCTGTCTATTTGATTACTGCTTAAAGTTAGAAAGTTTTTGTGGTTACTTCCCAAAAAAGTATTTTCCACTTACCATTTTCATCTTCTCTTAAATAATATTTATGATTGGTTTTTTTATGTCCATTACCTTCTTTAAGGAAATAAGACACCAAAAGATTACAGAATTTATACCCTCCTTTTTCTTCTGTTTCAGCATCGGCAAGTTCCTGTAACCCTATATTTATTATTGTCACCTTAGACTTTTTATAGCTTTCTATTTCTTTTTTAAGCCTTCCCACATATACATCATAAGGATTTCTTTTTAATAATTCTTCATCAAATAATTTCTGATTTTGCATAGCTAAAGCCTTAATTTGCTCATCAGTAAGTTCTTCATTATAATAACATTTCATAAGCCTGTTATTTATTTTAAGTACCTCTCTGGCAGTTCCCGGATAATTTTCATCCAAGTCCAGTTCCATTAGTTTCTCGACTTCAGTTTTACTTTTTCTGGTTTCTCTATTTTTTTCCCCGATATGTCTGGCTAAAAAAAATCCACCTATCAATGCAACTGCAAGAACAATCATTACTATGGTAACAACAACCGGATTTTGTGCTTTCTTATACATAAACTCCTCCTTATTCGTCTTCATCAAACATCAAGTCTATACTCTTCCCATCTTTACCAAGTTTAACATTACTAAATATTTCTCTTGCTTCTTTTATATAGTGTTCCGGATGTGCCATTGCAGGACTGTAATGAGTAAGCCACATCCTCCTTGGATTAGCCTTTTTACCAAGTTCACAAGCCTCATACATTGTCATATGTTTTTTATCTTTTGCCTTCCCGTCTGATTCATAATCGCCGTACATTCCTTCGCAGATAAATAAATCTGCATCGGTTGCTTTTTCAGCAATTATAGGAACAGGTCTTGTATCCGTACAATAAGTAACTTTAAGCCCCCTTCTTTCTCCACCCGCTACCATATCAGGAGTATAAGTTTTTCCTTCAAACTCTACAACTTCCCCCTTTTGAAGCCTGTTCCAACATTTTAACGGAACATCATTTTCTTTGGCTTTATCAGGTAAAAACCTGCCCGCCCTTTCTACTACAATATTATATCCATAACAAATCACATTATGTTTGACCTTAAAGGCTTCTATTTTCATTCCCAAAAACTCAAAAACTCCCCCGTCACCTTCAATTTCAATAAAATTTATATCAAATGGAAGTTCCGGGGCAATTACACATAAAGATTTTACAACTCTTTCTATCCCTTTAGGTCCTAAAATAGTTATAGGTTTTGTTCTTCCCGAATTGCCGATAGAAAGCAAAAGTCCGGGAATCCCAGCAACATGATCTCCATGAAAGTGAGTTATACAAATAAGCCCTATCGGATTGACGCTCCACCCCTTTTTCTTAATAGCAACCTGAGTTCCTTCACCACAATCTATAAGCATGCTGTTTCCATTGTAACGCACAAGCAAGGAGGTTAGAAACCTGTTAGGTAGAGGCATCATCCCACCTGTACCTAATAAACATATATCTAGCATTCATTCTCCTTATAATTTTCATTAGTAATTATATCAAATTTCTAATGACATAAGCAAGGCATCTTCTTTAGGCTCATCATAAAAGTTCGGGCGTATACCATCCTCTTTGAAACCAAGTTTTTTATACAGACCGATTGCAATTTTATTGCCATATCTCACCTCTAATAACAACCTTTTTCTGTTATCTGATTTAGCATTTTCAATTAGCCCTGTGAGTAAGAGTTTTCCTATACCTCTGCCACGACATCTCTCTTTTACTGCTACATTGTAGACTTCCGCTTCATCTCCTGCTACCCAATAACCGCAATAACCTAATACCTCCTCTTTACAAACAGCACAGAAGTAATGCCTGTCAGAATTTTCTATACATTCTAAAAATGCTTTCTTTGACCAAGGTGCGGAAAATGTTTTCTTTTCTATTTCCGCAACTTGTAAACAATACTCTGCTTTTAACTCTACTATTTCAATCTTATCCATAGTTATTTTTTAATCCCTGAATTCTTCTCATTTCTTTCTCTTTCTGCTTGGGAAAGTCTTAAATACACAGGCTCATGATTTTCTGCCGTTTCACTAATACCTATATTATAATACATTTTTCCTAAAACTGCTACACTTCCCGCTCTTTGTTTTGAAATATTTGCAGGAGCATATAAATGCCTGTTTTTAAGCCTTTCATCTATAATAGACTTATATACAGGTACACCATCTCCAAGAAAAACCACTTTTTCTCCTGAAAATTCATTATTAAGCTCTTCTAAAAGTTCTTTAACAGACAGAGCTCTTTGTTCTTTAAGTTCTGTAAACTCACCGTCATTAAAGATATAAAGTCCGTTGTAAACCTGTTCTCTTCTTGCATCCATAATCGGACAGATAATTCCGTCAAAAAATTGTATATTATAAGCCAGTGCAGCAAGCGTAGACACCGGAATAATAGGTTTATTCAGACTATATGCAAGACCTTTAGCAGTGGCAGAGCCAATCCTAAGTCCGGTAAATGAACCCGGACCGGAGGCTAGTGCAATCGCATCTATTTCCTGTAAATTAAGTTCCGACATTTTTACAATCTCATTAAGCATAGGCATAAGAGTAGTTGAATGAGTTTTTTTATGCTCTATAGTATATTCAGCTACAAGAGTATCATCTTCCACTATTGCAACAGAGGCTACCAAGCCGGAACTATCTATACCTATAAGTTTCATTTTTCTACCACTACCCTTCTATATTCAAAGCCTCTCAATAAATCTTTTTCTATAGTAATATGAATTGCAGATTCAGGGATTAATTCTTCTATTTTGGATGCCCATTCTATAAGGCAGACTCCTTCTCCGAAAAAATAATCCTCATAACCTATTTCATCCATTTCCGAAATATCTCCGATTCGGTATACATCAAAATGATAGAGCGGAAGTCTCCCCTCTGTATATTCCTGAACTATAGTAAATGTCGGACTGTCTATATTTTCTTCTATATTAAGCCCCGCCGCAAAGCCTTTTGTAAATACGGTTTTACCTACACCAAGATCGCCTTCAAGACAGATTATATCTCCCTTATCCGCCTTTTCTCCAAGTTTTTTGCCGATTTCAAAAGTGATATCTTCTGAAAAACTTTCATAAACTGCCATTTTTTAGCCCTTTGCCTGTTTAATACTTAGAGATATTCTTTTTTTAGGAACATCTACTCCAATAACCTTCACATCAACTATATCACCAACACTTACCACCTCAAGCGGGTGTTTTACAAATTTCTTATCCGACAACTCGGAAATATGAACCAAACCGTCCTGATGTACGCCGATATCTACAAAAGCTCCGAAGTCAATTACATTACGAACCGTACCCTTCATCACCATGCCCTCTTTAAGGTCTTTCATATCCATAATATCTGTACGAAGAATAGGTGCAGGAAGGTCTGCTCTCGGATCTCTGCCGGGTTTCTCAAGCTCGTTTATAATATCTTTAAGCGTAAGTTCACCTACATCTATCTTTGCTGTTAAATCGGGATGTTTCTTTATTTCAACAGATATTCCCTTAATGCCTCCTCTAAGTTCAGATAAATCATAACCCAAAGCTTTAAGAATATCTTCTGCTGCTTTGTAAGATTCAGGGTGCACACTGCTTGAGTCAAGAGGGTTATTTCCATCCATAATACGCATAAATCCCGCACACTGCAAAAATGCTTTAGGACCAAGCTTAGCGACTTTTAACAACTCTTTTCTGTTCTTAAACTTTCCGTTTTCTTCTCTGAAACTTACAATATTCTTTGCAATAGTTGCATTTATTCCTGAAACATAGGAAAGAAGCGGTGCTGAGGCTGTATTAAGGTCTACTCCAACCTTATTTACACAGTCCTCTACAACACTGCCAAGAGCCTCTCCAAGTTTCTTTTTATTCATGTCATGCTGATACTGCCCTACACCTATCGCTTTCGGTTCTATTTTAACAAGCTCAGCAAGAGGATCCTGAAGTCTTCTGGCTATGGATGCTGCACTTCTCTGACCCACATCAAATTCCGGAAATTCCTCTGTAGCGAGCTTACTTGCCGAATATACGGAAGCACCCGCTTCATTTACTATTACATAAGAAACAGGAAGGTTCATTTCCTTAATCATATCCGAAATTATTTTCTCCGACTCTCTTGAAGCAGTACCATTACCTACAGAAATCAGTGAAATTTCATATTTTTTAATTAAATCCGCTACTATTTTCTTAGTTTCAGCCACCTTATTCTGTGGCTCTGTAGGGTAAACAACTGTTGTATAAAGTACCTTACCGGTTTCATCTATGGCTGCAAGCTTACAGCCTGTTCTAAATGCCGGATCCCAACCTAATACTCTTTTCCCTAAAATAGGCGGCTGCATAAGAAGTTGTGTAAGATTCTTTCCAAATACCTTAATCGCACCGTCTTCCGCTTTTTCTGTGAGTTCCGCTCTTATTTCGTTTTCAATAGAAGGAGCAATTAATCTTGTATAAGCATCAATCGCCGTTTCTTTCAGCACTTCCGATGTATTTTTGTTATCTCTGATTATAATTTTTCTACATAAGTAGTCTAATATTTCATCTACCGGAGCTTCTATTTTTACTGTTAAAACTTTTTCTGCCTCACCACGGTTAATCGCCAGTATTCTATATCCTGTAATCTTCTTTACCGGCTCGCAAAAACTGTAATAAGTTTCATAAACCGATTCAGACTCTTTGTCTTTTGCTTCTGAAACTACATTTCCCTTTTCAAAGGTAATATTTCTGATATATTTTCTATATTCGGCATTGTCTGATATTTCTTCGGCAATAATATCCATAGCTCCTTTAATTGCGGAATCAGTATCTAAAATTCCTTTTTCTTCGTTTATATAAGCAATAGCTTCATCTGCTAAAGACTTATCTGTCTGCTGCAATGAAATAATAACAGCAAGTCCCGAAAGTCCCGCTTCCTTAGCTATGGTTGCTCTGGTTCTTCTTTTTTGCTTGTACGGTCTGTATAAATCTTCGACTGAAACCAAAGTTTCTGCCGCCTCTATTGCAAGTTTTAATTCCTCTGTAAGTTTTCCCTGCTCATCTATAAGTCCTATAACTTGAGTTTTTCTGTCTTCAAGATTATTCAGATATCTGAGTCTTTCTTCCAAATTACGCAGCACCTCATCATTAAGTGCTCCATGCTGTTCTTTTCTATATCTGGCTATAAAAGGTATGGTATTTCCCTCATCTATCAGCTTTATTACTGCATTTACCTGCTCTGTCTTAATTCCAAGTTCTTCTGCAATTTTTTTTGCTATGTCCATTGTATTACCCTCTAAATAAATTTTTTGATGCTCACATCTCTTTAAAGTTGAACTTCTACAAATATATCATAAATCGCCTTAATTGCAAGTTCAAAATCATCATTGTCCACTCCAATTATAATATTAAGTTCGCTCGAGCCCTGATCAATCATTCTTACATTGATTCTTGCATGAGCAAGTGCTGCAAATATCCTTCCTGCTGTACCTCTGACAGATTTCATTCCCCTTCCTACTACCGCAATAAGAGCTATTCCTGACTCTATTTCTATCGAATCAGGCTCAGCAAGCTTGTGAATAGCTGAAATTACAAGCTGCTCCTTAGGCTCAAAGGCTTTTTGTTCTACAAAAAGTGTCATTGTATCTATGCCTGACGGCATGTGTTCAAATGAAATATCATTTTCTTCAAATGCCTGCAAAACCTTTCGTCCAAAGCCAACCTCAACATTCATCATGTCTTTATCTATATTGATAGCGGAAAATCCTTTTCTTCCTGCGATACCTGTAATTATATACTTTGATTTCTGCCCTGTACTCTCAACTATCCAACTCCCCGGATCTTCAGGAGCATTGGTATTCTTGATATTTACAGGAATACCCGCTTTTCTTACCGGAAAAATGGAGTCTTCATGTAAAACTGAGGCTCCCATATAGGAAAGTTCACGAAGTTCTTTATATGTAATTATATCAATAGGCTTAGGTTCATAAATAATTCTAGGGTCTGCAACCAAAAAACCCGAAACATCTGTCCAGTTTTCATATACATCAGCCTTAATAGCCCTTGCAACAATAGCTCCCGTAATATCTGAACCTCCTCTTGAAAAGGTCTTAATTGTTCCATCAGGCATAGAACCATAAAAACCGGGTATAACCGCATATTCAATATTTTCAAGTTTCTTTCCAAGCACCTCGTTAGTTTTTTCAGAATCGAAAATGCCTTCTTGATTGAAAAACAATACAGTAGCAGCATCTATAAAAGTAAAATCAAGATACTTTGCCATAATAATTCCATTAAGATATTCACCCCTCGAGGCTGCATAGTCCCTGCCAGCCTTGTCTTTAAGATTCTTTTCTATAAGAGCAAACTCTTCCTCTAAAGAAAGGGTTATACCAAGTCCCTCTATAATTTCATTATATCTTGACTTAATATCTTCAAATTCTTCAGAAAAGTCTTCATTATTTACAGCCTTTTCCTGACATTTATAAAGTAAATCCGTTACCTTTATATCTGTATTAAATCTCTTTCCCGGTGCTGAAGGTATTGCATAATGTCTTTCTTTTTCTAATTTTATAATATCCCCTACTTTTTTAAATTGTTCCGCATTTGCAAGTGAACTTCCACCAAATTTAACTACTTTTAACATTTGCTTTTCCTCCAAAATCCTTTCATAAAAAAGTGTGTGCAAGCACACACTTTTTATGCAAGCTGTGCCGCAAGGCAAATTTCAAAGAAATTTCCTATTCAACAAAAACATTTGCAAATATCACTTTCTAAGACTAACTCTTAATTGTGATATTTGCAAGATATTTTTAAAAATTAACTATTATTTTATTTATTACATTTAGTTCCTTTGCTGCATTTTCTAATTCATTTTCAGTTAAATAAGTTGTAATAAAGGCAAATTCCCCTTTTACGGTTTCAGCCTTAACCTCTTCTAATTCGGGCATTTGCCGTTTAGCCGACTCTTTCATATTTTCCGGTACTCTTACAAAAAATCTCTGTTTATATTCTTTTATATCTCCAAGTTCAAGTTTGTCTTCTTCCCAAATAATGGCTATATGCCTGTTTTTATGCTTAACAGCATCTATGACATCTGAAACTACTGCACTTGCTGTAGGAAGTTTACCTGCACCTCTTCCATAAAACATCACATCATCCAACATATTTCCTTTTATAAAAATAGCATTGAACACATCATGTACAGCATAAAGCGGTTGTTCTTTATTTATTAGGGCAGGTGCTACCCTCGCATAAACCACTCCGTTTTCTTTTTTACTTTCTCCTATCAGTTTTATGTATGTATTAAGAACTTTTGCATATTCCATATCCTCTTTAGTGATTTTTGTAATCCCCTCTGTTCGGATATTTTCAAAGTCTACCTGTTTTCCATAAGCAAGAGAGGTAAGTATAGCTATCTTTCTGCAAGTGTCAAAGCCTTCAACATCAGCAGTAGGATTTTTCTCTGCATAGCCCATAGCCTGTGCTTCCTTTAACACAGTTTCATAGTCCAACCCCTCATCATTCATTTTAGTAAGTATAAAATTAGTCGTTCCATTAAGTATACCTTTTATCTCAATAATCTCCTCTGATGTAAGTGAATAGTTAAGAGGTCTTATTATAGGTATACCGCCGCCGACACTGGCTTCAAAAAGAAAATTTACATTATGCTTTTTAGCCAACTTAATAAGGCTTGCACCAAATTTTGCTACAAGCTCTTTGTTTGAAGTACAGACACTTTTACCTGCTTCTATAGAAGCTTTTACAAAATTGTATGCAGGCTTGATTCCCCCCATAGTTTCTACTACTACAGTTATCTCATCATCATTTAAGATGTCATTAAAATCATGTGTAATAAGGTTTTCCGCTACATCTCCCGGAAATTTTCTTAAATCACAGATTCGCTTCACCTTAATTTTTTCGCCTGCTTTTATCTCTATATTTTTGCTGTTTATATTTAGAACTTCAAAAACCCCTGAACCGACTGTTCCATATCCTATAATTCCTATATTAACCATTTATCACCTCTGATTTATTCTCTTGCAAGTATCTTCATTCTTCTGATACCGTCAATAGCTTCTATACTTGCCACCATTTCAGTAACATCTGCAAGTCCGTCAGAAACCTGTAAACTTAGTGACAAAGATGCAAGACCGTTAACCGGTATACTTTGATGGATAGTAAGTATGTTTACCCCGCAAACGGCCACTTCTCTAAGCACTTCTGAAAGTAATCCCTGCCTGTCTTCCATCTCAAGTAAAAACGAAATTGTTTTTCCTTTGGCATCTTCATAAAAAAAATTAATTTCATCTTTATACTTATAAAAAGAACTCCTGCTAATTCCAACCGCTTCCGCAGCCTCTCCTACTGTCATTACCTTTTTAGTCTCAAGCAGTTTCTTGGCTTCAACAACCTGTAAAAGCACTTCCGGTAATGCCCTCGCTGAAACAACATACAACTTATCCGTTTTCATCATCTCACCCGTTTTTCAAATTTTTGTCCTGTCTATAAATAATTTGTTGCTATAATGTTTTGTGTGCCCTTAGTGGGCATTTGTTCGTAACAGAGAGAATAGTAGCACAGCTTCACAGTAATTTCAAGTGCTAAAACTAATAGTTTTATAATTAATTTTTTAGAAATTAACAATATGCTAAGTGACTAGCCATTTTTTATAAAAAAATGTCAGCACAGGAATAACTCCCATACCGACATATTATAGTTAATCTTCTTTTTTAATACTTTTCCATTTTAAATAAGCATTTATAAATGGATCAAAATTTCCGTCTAATACTGTCTGTGCGTTACCGATTTCAACATTTGTTCTATGATCTTTGACCATAGTATATGGCTGAAGCACATAAGAGCGAATCTGGCTGCCCCAGGCTATATCCTTCTGCTCACCTCTGATCCCTGCTTCCTTAGCCTCATTTTCCTGCTGTCTAAGCATATAAAGCTTTGCTTTTAACATTTGCATGGCTTTGGCTTTATTTTGAAACTGGGAACGCTCATTCTGACAGCTTACTACTATTCCCGATGGGAAATGTGTAATTCTGATAGCTGATGATGTTTTATTGATATGCTGACCACCTGCACCACTTGCACGGAAGGTGTCTATTCTTATATCATCATCTTTAATTTCGATATCGATATCTTCCTCAATATCCGGCATTACATCGCAAGAAACGAAAGAAGTTTGGCGTTTTCCTGCTGCATTAAAAGGAGAAATACGAACTAAGCGGTGTACTCCATGCTCACTTTTTAAGTATCCGTAGGCATTAGTTCCTGTAATTTCTATTGTACATGATTTAACTCCTGCTTCTTCTCCTGCCAAATAGTCAATTACCTCTGTTTTAAATCCTTTTCTTTCTGCCCATCTGGTATAAGCCCTCATAAGCAACCCGGTCCAATCACAGGCTTCTGTACCGCCTGCCCCGGCATGTAAGGTAATAATAGCATTATCTTTATCATAAGCTCCACTAAGCAGTGTTGAAATTCTAAGTGTATCAAAATCGGTCTTAAATCTTTCAAGTTCATCACCTATTTCTGAAATCATAGAAGAGTCATTTTCTTCCTCTGCCATTTCTATAAGTGCACCTATATCATCATAAAGCCCCTGCAATTCATCAAAGCCCTCAATACCGTTTTTAAGGCTTGATATTTCTGCCATTGTAGCATTTGCCTTATCCGCATCGTCCCAAAATCCCGGCTCAGATATAAGTCTGTTTAACTCTTCAAGTCTCATCTTTTTGCTTGCGAGGTCAAAGTGAATCCCTCACTTCGACTAATGGCTCTGCATAAGAGTTTAATGTAACTTTGAACTGGTCTAACTCTACCACTATCTCACCACCTTTTATTTTAGTTTTACGAGGGATAATTATAGCACAGAGAGGTGGGAGTTGGCAAGGATGGAGTTGAGCTATTCTAACGACTTATACTTTACATCATCATAACTATCTGCCAAAGGATTTTTCAAGTTATGTGTAATGCAACTCATTGTATGATACTTAACACCATCCCTTCTAAAATTAATCAGATAATAGTGGTAGTCATAGTAATATTTTGAATCACTGTGATAAGTAACAGTTACATAATAACCGCCCTGCTTATAATCTTTATAAACTTTTTTTGTTGCAATATCATCTGCCACAACACCTTGTAATTTTGAATATTCATTATACTTTATTTCTGCCATTATTCGCTGTAATGGGAAATGGTAGAGCCAGAGTACCAAAAATAACTCGGTTATAATCTTTGATGCAACTATTATAATACTTATTAATACACCCTTCTCTTTCTTTTTATTTTTAATCATAAAGCCTTTCTCCTATAAGATTTTGCCTTATTCATACATTAATACACCTTTTTACGCTTTAAATTCCAAATTTTATTATGCAGATCATATGGCAATATTATATTAGTTATAGGCTTGTCTGCATAATGAAAGTGCGGTCCATAATAATAAGCCTGCCAAACAAGCTTAGAACAATAAGTTTTGTTTGTAGAAGATAAATTCAAATCAATCTGATATTCTGCATTTGAGTTTAAGTAAGTATTTTTTGCCCATAATGCAGCCCCAAATGCAGCATGCCAAAAGTCAGTTCTATAAACCTTTGTCCAGCCTTTAGCTGTATATTCAGAATTCCATTCTGACAATGTCAGTGTATCCGGATGTTCACCAAATCCAGCAATATGAAGAATTCTATCAGAGGAAATAGCAATGCCTGAATGTCCAGTCAAACCACCAAAAGTTGTCCCATTTGTAATAAATATGTCTCCTGCTTCCATAGAATAATCAGATGTATAATTACTATCATAAACATTGTGAAACTCTTCCGAAGTTTCTAGTGCTTTTTCTAATTGTGCAGATTGTTCTTTTATTTCCTGCCAGAAATCAAAAGTAATATCATTACTTAATATACCTTCCTCTATAAGATTATTATAATTTTGATATTCTTCATTTAGATTTTTATTAACTGTTTCAGCTGCAGATACATTAATTGACATTGTTAAAAGCATAATAAATGATAAAACAATACTTAAAATTCTTTTCATAATATATTATCTCCATTCTTTTATACAGTCATAGGTTACTTTCAACCACCCTCAGTCTCCGTTCTTATACCGCTGCATGCTCATTTCCTTCATAAAGCTCTCCTTTCCAAGCAGATTCTCAGCAATGTTGCCATAACCTTTTAAATATTACCACTTTACTTCTATTAAAATATATTTTATCAAATAAAGTCAAAAATACTATACCAAAACTGGAAACTTTTTCTGTCCGGTTTTGGTATAGTATTCACTTTTTTCATGTGTTACCATCCTTTTTAATAAATTTTATGAGGTATTTGATTATGAAAAAGAAAATTAAAAACACTTTTATAGGAGCAGTTTTACTCATGGCTGTAGTTACATTATTCTCCTTCCAGTCATTCGGGAAATCTTCCAACACATCTTCAGCAAAAATTTGTTCAATTGAAGGTACAGATGATGCTGTCAGCCTCTACATGTATTTAGGTTAATCCGTTAAGCTATCTCTATATCTTCTCCATACCATTTTTTAAAAGCCTTCTTTATAGGGGCTTTTTGTTTTTCACTCGCTTTCATCAAGCATCTAATTCTATAACTCTGAATATACTTATCTCTACTTCCTTTATTATCTCCTATCATTCTATCCATTGTATAAGTTCTCTCCTCCAATAAAAAACCCAAAAAATCTCCTCTAAGACATTCTATAGAATATCTAACAGTTTTATTAATAAGTGCTGTGGCTTTCTCAAATTGACTACCTTCTTCATAAAAGGTACATAAGTTATTATATATTAACGCTAATGGTACATAACGATACTTCAGCTCTATCTTACTTCTCTCATAAGATAATATAACCTTCTCCAATAACTCCATACTTTTATCCCTCATATTCATTCCTTTAAAGCAAATAGCTATATTATTCGCTATAATTGCCTCTGCCCTGCTAGGTACAAATTCTCCAACTCTATCAATTCCTACATTTCCTCTTGTTATATTAAATGCCCTTACAAGTCTTTCAACAGTCTTACTTGGTGTACTTTCTTTGATTTTCATGCCAAATAACGCATCCATATATTCCACATATTGCTTATTTTTCTTAAATTCTAGTGAAAGCTTGGTTTTTAATTCTTTATAAAGAACTTCTGCTTCTTCATATCTTTGAAAAGTATTCAGCTTCGCTATTTCTCTTTCCATTTCAAGCAAATAGAAATCATTAGTTATAATTCTACTCTCTGCAACTTCATTTTCTATATCAAAATAATCTAATATTTTCTGTAATGTGTTTCTTTTAGGCAGAGCTTTGCCACACTCTATCCTTGAAACAGTCTTTATATCTATCTCTAAATCTTCTGCAAGTTTTTGCTGTGAAATTCCTCTAATCAATCTTTCCCTCTTAACCATTTCAGATATTACATTTATGTTCCTCTGCTTATAGCCTACAAGTAAATTAATATCTTCTGTATTCCACTTAAATCCATATTCTTCATATAATTCTTTTAATGCATCTCTCATTTTCTTAAACTCATCATATAAAATTTTATTTATATTTTCAGAAAGAAAAAGTATCCTATCTAACAGCTGAGAGATATTTAATAACAGTCCATTACTTACCAGCACATCCTCTGCTTTCATAGTAACTTGCAAGGCTTCCTCATATTTACCATTTTTTATAAAGCTGTCTCCTATAACCCAGGCAACCCTTCCATATAAATTGCACTTCACTTCTTCATCTGCAAAATGTCTGTCAATATAACTAAGTATAGTATTACTGTATACACTAAGAGAATTTTCGCCAATCTCTTCATTATTTTTAAGATATAGAAGCAATAACACAATCTCATTTTCTCCAAATAAATATTCGCCTAATTTATCTAAAGAAAATTTAGGCAAAGTAAGATTTATCGCCTTGTAAAAATGTTCATCATCTTTATTGTAATCTATATACTTTTCTGAACACAGAATACCCTCTATAGTTTCAATATATTGCAACTGCAGATTATTTCCTTTATCTGCTATTTTTTTATACTCTACTAATAATTTTTCTGCTTCGTCATAGTTTTTAGTTTCCAGTTTTCCATTCAATTTTTCTCTTAATATTAGTAGTTCATAGTCTTTTTCATCTTGTATAAGTTCCATTTTATTACTTGAACTACCCAACCTGCTTATAAGTCTCTCTAAAACGAAGAACTCTGCACCTCTTTCTCCCGCTTCAATTCTCCTTAAAACTGCTTCCGAGCATACTCCATCTCTCAATTTATCTATACTGATATTTTGTTTTGTGCGTTCATAGTTTATAAGTGCACCTATTCTTCCTATATTCATATAATTTTATCCTCTTGTTACTTTTAGTATTTCAAGTACATTATTTTATTATAGCATTCTATGCAAAAATAAAAAGCTATTATACAGGTTATATTATTAATATTCTCTGTATAATAGCTTATTTTTTTATTACAATTAATCTAAGTTTGAACTTATTATTTAGTTTTACCTTTAACTACCTTACTATATTTTCCAAAAACTCTTTTACCTTTAACCTTCCTGTAAGCTCTTACTTTTATATAGTACTTTTTACCTCTTTCAAGCCCTTTAAGTGTAAATTTATTTTTACCGGTAAAAATCTTTCCCGGCTCCAACATAGCTGAATTTGAAGCATAACTTATCTCATATCCCGCAGCATTCTTCACTTTTGGAAATTTTATTCCAAATCCTTTATATAATGAAACCAGTTTAAGACCGGTTACTTTCTTAGGTTTTATAATCTCTTTACTTTTATCTTTAATATATCTTATATAAAGATCGTTAAGCTTTGCATATTCATCCGCTGATGAACCCTTATACGCTTTTAACACCGAGCCTTCAGCAAAGGCATTTTCATCAATAATAACTTTCTTTGAATGAATAGTCGCCTTAACCGCCGGAAAAGCATCTTTTCTTATAACTCCTACCTTATCTCCTATACTAACTTTAGAAACTCCACTTTCCGAAAATGCACCCTGTCCGACTGATTCAACACCTGACGGTATAGAAATACTATATAATTTTTCACAATGTGCAAAAGCAAAATTATCTATTTCCCGAACATTTTTACCAATAGTACATTTTTCAATTCCTGATTCATAAAATGCCTGAACACCAATCTTAGTCACTGAATTAGGAATCTTAACATCTCTTAAAGCTTTTGTCATTCTGAATGCATGTGGTTCAATTATTGTTACTGTATCCGGTATAGATACACTTTGTACATTTTCAAGCTGATGGAAAGCTCTTCTTCCTATAGAGGTTACGCCTTTTTTAATAACTATCTTATATATCCTACTTTTTTGGTTATTAAACCATTTATTATAATATTCAGCAGTATCATCTACATCTTCCCACATATCACCTGTACCTGATATGGTAAGGACTCCTGTATTATCTAACACAGCTGTTACATTTTCACCTACTTTCAACTGCTCACCTTCTGTTATGTCCGCTCTGACATTTCCTTTAACTAAAAGAGTTGATGCAAGTACAAATGCACAGATTCCAAATCCCAACTTTGTTACTTTTTTTAACATAAATTATTTTTCCTCCCATTAATTTAATGTTGTAAATAATTTCTAATTGTATAATTCAACCTAGATTTTAACAGAAATATCTTTAGCATTCAAGTTTAAAATGAATATTGTTTCATACTTGCTTTTACTTCGCTTTAATCCTATACTTATATCACTAAAACCAAATTATTCATGCCATAATTCACAAGATATTTCGTGAATAATTTGAATTAAATTAAAAGGAGCCTCTATGTCACTGTCTACACTCAATGAGCATATAAAAAACCGCACTTTCAAACGCTGTTACCTGCTTTACGGTGCTGAAGCGTATATGATAAGGTATTATAAAAATTCCCTTAAAAATGCTGTTATCGGTTCCGGTGATAAAATGAACCTAAGTACATTTTCGGGTAAAATCACTGATATAAATAATATTATAGAGCCGGCTGAAACCCTGCCGTTTTTCTCAGACTACAGGTGTATATTACTTGAAAATTCAGGGCTTTTTTCTTCCTCAAATAACCTTTCTGAATACATAACTAAAATACCTGAAAGCACTGTAATTATATTCTCGGAAACTGATGTTGATAAAAGAACCAAGCTGTATAAAACAGTAAATAAAACAGGCTGTATAGTAGAATTTGAAATACAAAAAGAAAATGACTTAATTAATACAATAATTAAAAAATTTGCCAAGGATAAAATAACTATAAATTATGAACTTGCAAAATACTTTGTAAACCGTATAGGAACTTCTATGGATGAACTTTACAGCGAATCAGACAAGTTAATATCATACATATATGAAAAAAGGACTGTAACCAAAGAAGATATTGATAATATCTGTGAAAGGCAGCTTTCCGATAAAATATTTAACATAATGGACTACATAGGAAAAAAAGATAGGGAAAATGCCATAGGTTTTTATCTTGACTTAACAGGGCTTCAAGAATCACCTGTTAAAATATTAGCATTAATTAACACACATTTTACAAGACTTTACAATATAAAACACCTTTTAGCTGAAGGAAAATCTAGAGAAATAGCCTCTCTACTTAAAATACCACCTTTTTTTGTAAAAAAATATATAGAACAGGCAAATAATTTTTCCGCAGAAACACTAAAAGATGCCATTGAATACGGCATCTTCATAGATAATGCTATTAAAACCGGAGAAATGAATGAGTATGTAGCAGTAGAAAGCATGATAGTCAGATTTTCCGCCTAACTTCCCTTTCTATTGATACCGTTTCTGCCACAATAACTATGATTATACCAAAAAGAGCGGCAGTTATACCAAATTTAAGACATAAAAGAACTGCAAGTATTGCTCCGCTATGAAAGAAAGTAAGTGAGAACAGATAAAATCTGCCCTTTCCCCTGTCTTCTTCTTTCCCCGTCAAATGATAATAGGTGTAGCCTAAAATCATCTGTTTTAAGTTATTGGTTGAAAATATGGTAGAACAGTTGTATTTCCTTGTACCTGTAAAAGTAAACCATTGGACAGATGACATAAAGAACACCGGCAACAATGCTAAAACCACATCTGTATCCTCAGGTATAAAGGAAATAGCGACAAAGCCCAGTATTAAAACTACAAATGTATATATTTTCAAAATAACTCTTCCAAACCTCTGCTTAATCAAAGCTCCTGATATATTTCCTAAAATAAACAGCAAAAGTGCAGCAATCCTTAACCCCGTTTCTTTATAATCCCTACCAAAAATACTTAGTATAATTTCAATCAGGTTAGCAGTTTGGGCGGAGCCGAAATTCCCCGCTCTGCTAAGAAGTGCATAACCTCCCATAAAGCCACCCGAAATACACATTATATAATGTAATACTTCTTCCTGTTTCTCTGTCAAATTTTCCATTTAAATTTAATCTTCTTTCACTCCATACTCTGCCCTGTCCGGATAAGCACTTTCTTCAAACTTATAATAGCCTTTATGATTGGGATTTGCTTCTCCATATTCTTTATTAAACTTGGCAATCTCAAGATCTCCAAGCATAAACGCTCTAAACGAACCGGCTCCTACAATAGGGCAAGTGTCAAAATGATACCACCTGTCCTTGTATTTAATTAAATTCCAAAAATGGTCACTATTATCTCCGTCCCTCGTCACCATAATATTTTCAAAACCTGCTCCTGTAATAAGAGCTTCTGAAACTGCGTAGTAGGTAAAACAGTCTCCTGTATGCGTTCTAAAACCATTATAAGCCGCCTCTATAGCATCGCTTTTATCTGAATGACCGGTATAATTAATCTTAGTGTGACAAAATTCAAATATCTTATCCAGTTTCTCAAGTTCTGTCATATCCTTTGTAGTTATTTCCGCCAAAGTATCCTTCACATACTTGGTAACTTCCGGTGCATGACTTTCATTTGATTTTTTTACAACTACCTCTACTTCTCTTTCAGTTTTATTACCTGCTTTATCCTCAGATCTGTATGTTACCTTATATACCCCTTCTTTTTTGGGGTTCACCTCCGAAGCATCTACCATAAGAGCCGTTCCGCCCTGTTGATTATCCGTAACACTGACTCCCGCTCTGTAAGAAATCGGATTTCCTATATATAAGGTAAGATCCCTCGTTCCTTTGATAACCGGCGGCTTGGTATCAGCCACTTCAAGTTTAAGTATAATATCTTTTTCATTCTTCTTAACTAAAGCTTTAATTGGAACTTTATATTTTCCGGTTTTTTGCAAAGCTTTTTCAATGTTAAATTTTTCACTATAATTAAGCTGAAGTCCTGAGTGTTTAGTCCTTAAAAATTTATTCGCCGGAAGTTCTTTAGTTCCAAGTTCGACTTTTAATTTTTTCTTAACATCAAGTACATACAAACAGGTTGTTTCTTCTGCTTTATTTCCGCCTAAATCTATGGCTGTAAGCTTTATATTATAAACTCCGGGCTTACCTTTATAATTTGATAATCCGCTTTCTTTTAGTTTTGTTTTTGTAGCATCTTCAATCCTGTCAATAAAATCTTCTTTTTTACATTTCTCTCCGGCGGCTATAACTACTTCCTTTGTAAGAATTACGGGACTTTCCGTGTCTTTTACTGTAAGCAGTGTTGTATTTATATTGCCGTTTACCAAAAATTGCACCGAATATTCTCCCGGTTTATCAAGTGGAATATTCTTAAAAGATGTTACCATTTTACAGTTTATTAAAGGTATATGATATTTAATCAAAAATTCATAGATGCCGGGATTTTTATAAAAATCAGTTTGTTTTAAATCTGAAATCCCTGCTTCTACAATCATTCTTGCCTTTAAAGGAGCATTTATAAAAAGTGACAGCCCGCCTATAAGCAACAAAATTACAAGGCTTGCTCCTGAAATAATCAAATTTCTTTTTAATTTACTCATAGTTTCAGCCAATTACATCTGACATGTCATACTTTCCTGCATTTTTACCTTTAAGAAACTTAGCCGCACTCATAGCTCCTTTTGCAAATATAGCCCTTGAATAGGCTGTATGCTTAATTTCTATAACTTCATCAGTACCTGCAAATATAACATCATGTTCACCCACTATAGTTCCGCCTCTGACTGATGAAATACCTATTTCATTTTTCTCCCTTTTCTTTCTTATTTCACTCCTGTTAAGATTATAATAAATATCATCAAGCTCGCCTTTCATCACATCGGCAAGGGCAAGGGCTGTACCGCTTGGAGCATCTAACTTCTGATTATGATGTTTTTCTACTATTTCTATATCAAAGCCATTTCCATAAAGTGTCTCAGTTACATTTTTAAGCAGTTTAAGCAGCATATTTATACCTAAAGACATATTGGCTGAAATTAATACCGCCGACTCTTTTGCAAGTCTTTCCACTCTGTCAAACTGTGCCTCAGAAAGTCCTGTTGAGCAAAGTACAAGCGGAGTATGTGTTTTTTCACAATAAGTAAGTAAACTATCCATAGCAGCAGCAGTTGAAAAATCTATAATAACATCTGCCTTGTCTGTAAATTCATTAAAACTCTTATAAACAGGATATTCATTTTTTACCTCACCGGACGGCTCAACCCCTGCTACTACCTCCATTTCTTCATCTGCTGCAATAAGGCTTGACAACATCTGTCCCATTCTGCCGTTACAACCATGTAATATAACCTTTACCATAATTATCTCCTTATCCTCTATACTCAATAGAAACTACTTTATCATCTTCAAAGATAATGCTAAGTTCCATTCTGCCTTTTTTGTAGATATACTCATTTTCTTTTTTCTTCTTTTTACCATAAAGTTTTTCAGTATTTTCTCTAGTTTGTCCTATATAAAGCCCTTCCTTGGTTTGAACACTGTCATCGGTTAATAAAATAGAAATCAGCTTAGTAATTCCTGCCTTCCCCTCCGAATTAGCTGTAAGAGTAAAACCGCTATAGGTATAAATTTTGTCCTCTCCCTGCATAGCACAGCTTGGAGCTGAAAATGAATCCGATGCCGCTTCAAGAGCATTTATTTTTTCTGTAGGATCTTCACCGATAATAAATTCAGTATCTTTTATCTTAAATATATAGCCCTTGTCCATATTCTTTTCCAATACAGAAGTAATATTAGTTGCCACTGTACTTCTTCCCGAGCCACAGGCTGTATTTTGCAATACTATTCCTACACAAAACATAAGCATAAATATTTTTTTAAGGTCTATTGAATTTAGGCATGTTTTCCTTTTCACTTCCTACCTCCCTTACACTTACCTCACCTGTAAACAGGGCTTCTTCTTTTCCATCTTCATATTCTACCAGTAATCTTGCTTCATCGTCAACTCCCTTGACCCTAGCCTTTTTTGAACTCTCTGAGGTTATTACAAAAATTTTTTTATTTAATAAAATTTGATGTTTCTTATAACTTTCCATAAAGCTGTGTTCAGGCAGTTTCTCATAATACTTAAAATAATTTTTTATTATGGAAACTGCAAGTTTACTCATAATCCCCTTTGGCACTTCTTCTTCATCATAAACAAACCCCGCTATATCTCTAAGCTCCTCAGGAAAATTTTCATCTGAAGGCTTGGTAATATTTACTCCTATGCCGACTACCGCATAAGAAAGCTTGCCATTTTCTACATCCGTGACTGCTTCAGTAAGAATTCCGCAAATCTTTTTACCGGAAAGATAGACATCATTTACCCATTTTATCCCCGTATTCTTACCTGTTACCTCTCTGATTGCTTCAACCACAGCAACTGCTGCTATCGTAGTAAGAAGCATAGCCTCTCTGAAATCTATGTCCGGTTTAAGTAACATACTTAAATAAATACCGTTCTTAGGAGAAAAGAAATTCCTGCCAAGCCTTCCTCTTCCTGCTGTCTGCTTTTTAGCTATCATAATCCTTCCTTCATCAGCTCCTGCTACTGCCATGTCTTTAAGCAGTGCATTGGTAGATGTAACTTCATCTCTTACCTCTGCTTCAATCTTAGTCTTTCCTTTATATCCTTTTTCCTTATCAGTCAACTCCTGCATAACACTTTTAGTCGAAAAAACATCCCCTGTTTCAAGAAGTTCATACCCCTTATTACTCACCGAGCTTATCTCATATCCCTCTTTTTTAAGAGTTTTAACATGTTTCCAAACCGCAGTCCTGCTAATTCCCAAAATTTTTGCAAGTCTTTCTCCCGAAATAGCATTCCCCTTATTTTTCTCAAGTAAGTCTAAAATCTTATCTGCTGTTTTCATAAAAAATCCACCTTACTCCTGTATTATTTGCAATATATTAAACTCTTACCTTCTCTTCACAATAAGTCAAGCCTTTACTTCGTTAATTCTACTATGAACTAAAAGTCTATTCTATAATTGACACAAAATATCACCTAAACATAGTATATTTTAAATATTTTCTTAATTTATCCAACACCAAACAGCCCCGTTTGTAAGCGTGCTCGGAAGCGAATGCGCCCTCTCAGCTCTGAGCTTCCGAGTACCTTACAAAGGTAGGGGCGTGGTTAAAATTCAAATTCACATATACCTATAAATATAGTGACAAGACTAAAAAAACACTTTTGGCAATATTACAGAAGAAAGGCTTGCGCAACTCGCAAACCTTCCCCCTCAAACTATATTTTACTTCTTAATTCTTCTTTACGCCAAGTTCCACATTCTCACCATTGATATTCCACTCTTTAGCGTAACCGTCAACCTTTCCGGCTACAATCTCAGTAGCCATTACATCAGTGATTATGCTTTCTTTATTAGCCTGCATGAGAGTCTCAAGCTTCTCATTTCCTTTAGCAAAAACAGTAATCTTATCCATTACTTCAAAACCTGCTTCCTTACGCATAGTCTGAATCTTGCTGATAAGTTCTCTGACAAAACCTTCCTCTATAAGTTCAGGAGTGAGTTCTCTGTCAAGTACCACAGTTATACCGTTCTCTGACTGAGTTTCAAATCCTTCTACCTGAACCGCTTCATAAAGCAGGTCATCCATAGCAAGCTCCTCATCTATTCCACCTACATTAAGTACAGTCTTGCCTGTTTCTTTAAGTTCTGCCATAACCTTAACCCCGTCTACATTTGCAAGCACTTCTTTAAGAGTATTAAGTCTGCTACCAAATCTCTTGCCAAGTGTACGAAGCTGTGGCTTAAAGGTATATCCGCTGAACTTGCTTACATCATCAAGCATTGTTATATTCTTAACATTTAATTCTTCCTTAATGATATCCATGTACATTTCAGGAAGTGTATTCTTACCTGTAGCAAAATTCACATACATATTGCCGATTGGCTGACGATTCTTGATATTTGCTTCATTTCTTCCCGCACGCCCGAGTACAACTATCTCAAGTACCTTCTCCATATTGTCTTCAAGCTCTTTATCAATATGGCTTACATCTACCTTAGGGAAGTCACAAAGATGTATACTCTCAGGAGCAGTCTTGTCTATACTTCTTACAAGGTTTTGATATATCTCCTCTGTCATAAAAGGAATCATAGGTGCTGCTGCCTTGCTTATCTCTACAAGAGCCGTATAAAGGGTCAGATAAGCATTTATCTTATCCTGCTCCATTCCCTTTGCCCAAAAACGGTTACGACAGCGTCTTACATACCAGTTACTCATTTCATCCACAAAGTTAAGAAGTGCCTTTGCAGTTTCAAGTATACGGTAGTTATCAAGATTGTCCTCTACCGCCTTGATTGTAGAATTAAGCTTTGAAAGCAGCCATTTGTCAATAACGGCAAGCTTATCATACTCTAATTTATATTTAGTCGCATCAAACTCATCTATATTTGCATAAAGCACAAAGAAAGCATAAGTATTCCAAAGTGTACTCATAAACTTGCTCTGTCCCTCAGTTACAAGCTTATCCGAGAAACGGTTCGGAAGCCAAGGTGCACTGTTTGCATAGAAATACCAACGGATAGCATCCGCACCATGCTTTGCAAGAGCTTCAAAAGGATCTACCGCATTTCCCTTAGACTTACTCATCTTCTGTCCGTTTTCATCAAGTACATGACCAAGTACGATTACATTTTTATAAGGTGCTTCATTAAAAAGCAGGGTTGACTCGGCAAGAAGTGAATAGAACCAACCTCTGGTCTGGTCTACAGCCTCCGATATAAAGTCAGCAGGGAACTGCTGTTCAAAAAGTTCCTTATTTTCAAACGGATAGTGATGCTGTGCATAAGGCATAGCTCCCGAATCAAACCAGCAGTCAATAACCTCAGGTACTCTGTGCATTTTCTTACCGCATTCAGGGCACTTTATTGTAACATTATCAATAAACGGACGGTGAAGTTCTATATCCTCAGGGCAGTTGTCACTCATTTCTTTAAGTTCCGCCTTACTTCCTATAACATGTACCTTACCGCACTCACAAGTCCATGCAGGAAGCGGAGTTCCCCAATATCTGTTTCTTGAAAGTCCCCAGTCCTGTACATTCTGAAGCCAGTCACCAAATCTGCCCTTACCTATATTTTCAGGTATCCAGTTAATCTTTGCATTATTTTTAAGCAGGTCATCTCTTACTGCCGTCATCTTGATAAACCATGTCTCTTTTGCATAGTAAATAAGAGGACTGTCACAACGCCAGCAATGAGGATATTCATGCTCAAACTTAGGAGCATCAAATAAAAGCTTTCTATCCTCTAAGTCCTGTAATACAAGAGGATCGGCATCCTTCATAAACTTTCCTGCAAAAGGAGTTTCCTCTGTAAGCTCACCCTGTTCATTTACAAATTGTACGAAAGGAAGGTCATAAGCTCTTCCTATTCTGGCATCGTCTTCACCGAAAGCAGGTGCAATATGAACTATACCTGTACCGTCCGACATAGTTACATAGTTATCTACAACAACAAAATGTCCCTTTTTATTCTGTTTCTTAGCTGCTTCGCCTGCACAGGCAAAAAGTGGCTCATATTCATGTTTTTCAAGATCTGAACCCTTGTATCTTTCAAGTATTTCATAAGCTTTAATATCTTCTGTAGCAAGAATACCGAGTACCTTGTCTAACAGAGCTTCCGCCATATAATATGTATATCCGTCTGCCGCCTTAACCTTTACATAACTTTCCTCAGGATTTACACAAAGACCTACATTGGAAGGAAGTGTCCAAGGCGTAGTTGTCCATGCGAGGAAGTAAGCATCCTCACCAATTACCTTAAATCTTACTACCGCAGAACGCTCTTTTACATTCTTATATCCCTGTGCAACCTCGTGTGAAGAAAGAGAAGTACCGCAACGAGGGCAATATGGTACTATTTTATGACCTTTATATAAAAGATCCTTTTTCCAAATTTCTTTTAATGCCCACCACTCCGACTCAATAAAGTCATCATGATAAGTAACATAAGGGTTATCCATATCTGCCCAGAAACCAACTGTTCCTGAGAAATCTTCCCACATCCCCTTAAATTTCCATACAGATTCCTTACATTTTTCAATGAAAGGTTCCATACCGTATTCTTCTATCTGCTCTTTACCGTTAAGTCCCAAGAGCTTCTCAACTTCTATCTCTACAGGAAGTCCATGTGTATCCCAGCCGGCTTTTCTAGGCACTTTGAAGCCCTTCATAGTCTTGTAGCGTGGAATCATGTCCTTTATTACTCTGGTTTCAACATGACCGATGTGAGGCTTACCGTTAGCTGTAGGAGGTCCATCAAAAAACATATAAGTAGGAGCATCCTTCCTACTTTCTATAGATTTTTCAAAAATCTTATTGTCATTCCAAAATTTAAGCGTAGCCTTTTCACGGTCTACAAATTTCATATCAGTTTTGACTTCTCTGTACAATGTAATTTTCCTTCTTTCCATTATAAAGTATGTGCCCGCACACTTCGCACGCGAGCTGTGCCACAAGGCAAATTTCCTATTCAAAAAAATGTTTAGAGGCAAAAATATTGCCTCTAAACATGGTAAAATAAATTTATGTTATTGTCAAGTCTGATATTTACTGCATTTTATCCTTTTTATCTTTGTTTAAGTCCGATAAAATCTTTTGGTGTCATTTCATTAAAATTAGATGCAGGAATAATTTTACCGGTTTTAATCAATTTATATGCTTCATCCAGTTTTACTATAGAATCTGCAGAAAGCCTATTCCTTCCTTTCTCCTTAACATAACCTATAGAATCGGTATCTGCACCGAGCACTGCATTTTCACCTTTAAATTTACCGGCAAGGATAGTTTCCAACTGTTTCTCAACATTAGCATGCATCCGTTTAAGCACTGAAGTCAGCACAATATTATTATTTCCGTTTATTCCATCTTTAAACTGATCCACATCACATCCGATAGCCAGTAATTCTTGAGTATTTTTAGCCTCTTTTATTGCCTTTAATACTCCCTTACCGGATCCTCCTGCTGCTATAAATATTACATCGCAGCCCCTAGACAATAATTCTTTAGCTATTTCTTTACCTTTATCCTCATCTGAAAAACTGCCCACATAATTTCCACCTACATTAACTTCTCTAATATCTATACCGGCATAAGAATTAATTCCAATATATTTTACATTTGTACCATACTTTTCATTAGCATAATTAACCCCAGATTCAAAACCATATTGATAATTTACATTAGACGGAAACGGCATTCCCGTAATCACTGACACCTTTTTCGTCTTTGACTCTAAAGCCGCTGCAAGTCCTGCAAGAAAACCTCCTTCCTGCTCCTTAAATTCCATAGCATACACATTGTCACAGACTATCGCATTACCGAATTTATCAAGCGGATACCCGTCTACAATAATAAATTTCTTACCTGGATAAGTTTTAGCTATTTCACCAATTCCTGAGAATTGAAATCCACAACAGACAATTACATCATAATCCTCAGCTATGTCCGATACTGTTTCAATAACTGCATCCGTCTCTCCTGTTATTTCACGAATAGGTGTCACTTCTGATTTAGGATGATTACTGATAAAGTTTTTTATACCGTTGTAAATATCTTCATTAAAATTTCCGTCATCCATACCTGAAGGTCCCGATATAATAGCTATATTTAACTTCTCATTTTCTGATTCTGTATCTTTAGCCTCTAAATTTGTATTAACATTTTCCGGGCTGCTAAGAATACTTGTACTTCCACAAGATGTTAAAAGCATAGCACCGATAGCTACGCCGGCAAATAATCTTAAAACTTGTTTCATTCTTACCTCATTCCATATCATTACTTCATAAAACAACATACTTCCTAAATCTATTAAAAACTACTTTAATTGTTAGCTGTATTTGCCCATATTGAAATTGAACTTTCATATAGGCAAACTCAGCATATTATCTTCTAAAACTATTATACATAAATTATTAAATTCTTCAATAATTGTATCGGAAAATATGAAAATAATATTAACTATTTTACGATTTAAAAGCATTTTTATAAATTTTTGCTAAACTATTATTTACATATAACAAATAATTATCAAAGTCCGTCTACAGATTTGCTTCAAAACAAGTATCTTTATATTATTATACCAAACACTATGTTTCTTATAATGATATAAATTTTACAAATTTTATATCTCATACAAAATAAATATATATTCCCAAAATAAAAAGGAGTCATATTGTATGTACTGACTCCTCTTTATTTATAACTACTATCTTTACGCCCCAATTTCCCACTTTGCGGCAGTCTCCCTGTAAGCCACAAACTTCTGATAAATAGGTGATTTTTCCATAAGCTCGGCGTGAGTACCATAGCTTTCAATACCTCCCTTATCAAGTACCACAATTTGGTCGGCATTTTTAATTGTATTTAGTTTATGTGCTATTATTATAGTTGTTTTATCTTTTAGCAGATAATCAAGTGCCTGCAAGAGCTGTTTCTCATTTTCAGGATCAATACTTGAAGTTGCTTCATCAAGAATTACAATCTTACTTGGCTTTAACATAGCCCTTGCTATAGATATTCTTTGGCGTTCTCCTCCTGAAAGATTGGAACCGCCTTCCTGTAATACGGTATCATATCCATCCGGTAAATTCATAATAAAATCATGACATCTTGCTTTCTTTGCTACTTCTATCATTTCTTCGTCAGTAGCGGCTTGATTACCGAATTTAATATTATTTCTTACCGTATCATCAAAAAGATACACATCCTGAAATACAAAACTGAAATTTGCAAGAAAGGCATCATAGTTAAAATCTTTTACATTTTCACCGTCTATAAGCACTTCTCCCCCTGTAACATCCCAAAATCTTGAAACAAGGTTGCAAAGAGTGGTCTTACCACTTCCTGAAAACCCGACAACAGCAGTAGTTTTTCCTGCCGGTATAGTAAGATTAAGTTTGTGAAATAATTCACCCTCTCCATAAGAAAAACTTACATCTTTAAGCTCAACCATAGGCTCATTTATCTCGGTTCTTTCTCCCTCATCAATCGTCTGCAAAGAACGAAGCTTCATGACAGAGTCTAAGTCCTGTACTGCAATTCCCTTTAGATTTTGCATACCTCCTACCATTTCAATTCCTGAAAATACTACAAAACTTGATACTATGAGCATAATGGATTTAGCAGGATTTAATTCTCCATTCAAAAATCTTATAAGAGATATTCCAATTATAGATACTATACCTAACTTAAATACCGCTAAGTATAAAAGCTGTATAGGTGCCATTATTTTTTCTATATCAAGAAATCCCTTTCTTGTCGCCGAAATGCTCTCCTCCAGCTCTTTAGCCACCTCTTTATTCTTGCCGAAAGCTTTAAGTACACTTATTCCTTTTACATATTCAAGTGTTTTAGCACTTAGATTTATTCTGATTTTTAACAAAACTTTGGTTAGTCTGTCCATTTTATTTTGAACTAAACTATTAATTAAAAGACCTATTACAATAGTCACCAGTATAATAAGCCCTGTAACCATATCAAACGGAAAGATAAAAATTCCTACCATAACTGTTTGAATTGTGCCTGCAATCATAGCTGTAATTATTAATACACCTATGGTTTCAAGTTCCGTTATAGCTGTGGACATTCTACCTGCCACATCTCCAAGACTGTTATCATTAAAATATCCCATATTCACTTTTTTAAGCCTGTCACCTACAATAAGCCTGTTTTCCGCACCAAGACTGTATGAAGCTGTATTCTTATTTTTATCGGCAAAATATCCACAGGTAATTTTTCCTATAACCCCAATAACTTCTATCATCGCTACCGTGTATACATCTTTCATAATAATAGGATTACCTGCAAATATTCCCTCACATATTTTCATTAGAAGAAATAAAACTCCACCTAACATAAAGCTTTCAAAAAATGATTTCAGTGTATTAAATATTAGCATTTTGGTAATTCGTGCAGACTGTTCACCTGCAACTATATAAAGTTTCTTTATCAGTTCTATCATCTTATCTCACCTCTCCTTTCTCATCCACTCCTATATGTGCTTCCCAAAGTTCTTTATAAACAGGGCTATTAGAAAGAAGTTCTTTATGTGTTCCCTGACTTTCTATTCTGCCATTATCCATAACCAATATATTATCAGCATTAATTATAGTAGAAAGTCTATGAGCTATCATAATTACGGTTTTGCTCTTAATCAGTTCGTTTATAGACCTTTGTATTTCAGCCTCATTATCGGGATCGGAGTATGCGGTAGCTTCATCTAAAAGTACAATAGGGCTGTCTTTTAACAATGCCCTTGCAATCGTAATTCTCTGTCTTTCACCGCCTGAAAGAGTATCACCTGAGTCACTGACTACAGTATTGTAGCCCTCAGGAAGGCTCATAATAAAGTCATGACAACTTGCTTTCCTGCAGGCTTCCTGCACTTCTTCTAAGCTTGCATCAGCCTTTGCAAATCTCATATTTTCTAGGATACTTTTCCTGAATAAGAAATTTTCCTGTGACACATAAGTCACTAAGTCCATATTTTGGCTAAGAGGCATTTGTGACAGCTCAGCATTTCCTATATAGATATGACCCGAATTTACATTCCAAAAACCTGCAATTAACTTGGCTATGGTAGATTTTCCACCACCTGAATAGCCTACTATGGCTGTAAGTTTCTTCTCTTTTGCCGTAAATGAAAGATTATCAAATACATTTTTCTCTCCATCATAACTAAAACTTACATTATCAAACTTAACATCATAAGAAGAAACACTTAACTCCTTATCTCCTCTTTTAAGTTCAGGAAGCTCCATTACCTTACCTATTTCATTTAATATAACTCCTATATTTGCCATAGTATCAGCATGGCTCATAGCTTTTATCAAAGGTCTGTAAGAAGCGTATGACAGTAAAATTCCCATAACTACCACTCCTACTGTAATACTTCCTGTCATATAAAGGTAAAGTGTTGTAGGAAGTACAAATAAAAGTGTTGAAGGAAAAGTATCCATAGTGGCTGTAGTTGCAAAGCAGACATGTAAATACCAGTCAAGCATAGCATCTCTGTTGTTATTTACCGCCTCCTTAAACTTTCCGTAAGAAGATGCGGACTTGTTAAATGCCTTTATTACCTGTATTCCCCTTATATATTCGACTATACTTGTATTCATAGCCTTTGAAGCTTCCTGATAACGCTTTGACCTCTCAGCATAGCCTGACATCATAAGTGTTGAGAAAAAGAAACCCACAGGCAAAGTAAGAAGATTTGCCACACCTATTCTCCAATCAAGGGTAAAAATAATAACAACTATAACTATAGGTATGATCACATTTGCAAGTACCTCCGGGATGACATGAGCAATGGGCTGCTCAAGTTTGTCAAGGGTTTCCACCATAAACTGTGACCACTGTCCGCTGCTTTTCTTTTCAATCTCCCCCATAGAAAGTCTGCTAAGTTTCCCTACAAGTTCTTTCCTACCGCTTTCAATAATGCGAAAAGCTAAATTATGAGAAGTAAGTGTTGAAATTTCATGGAAAATTATATTTAACAGCAAGCCTGCAAGTATAAACAGTAAATCATTTTGATAATTTATAAATGCTCTCTCTCCGGCTATAATTTTCATAATAATATCAGCCAAAGCATAATATGGAAGTATGCTAAATGCCACCCCCGCTATAGCCATAAGTATTGAAAATACAACTTGACCTATATGACCTTTTAATAACTTCACCTTAATATCCTCCTTATAGGTAAATGTTTTTCTAAAATGTTTACTAACCTTTAAAATAGAAGAAAATCCTGCTTACAGGATTCTCTATTCCACCTTTAAATTTACAATCTTCTCCCACGCGTAATTTTGTGCTTTTGCCATAAGTTCTATTATTTCAACTGCTTCTTTATAAGGATAGCCATGTGTTATAACCTCAAACATCGGTGTTAATGACATTGTAGCAAATATATGTATCTCCGTTTCTGAAAGCTTTGTAGGAGAAAACCCCTTTTTTCTTGCAGTATCAATAAAACGCTTTGTAGCCTCAACCTCAAAATCCACGATTTCTTCCCTAATATTTTCAAACCTCGTTCCTGCTGCATGATTAAATATAAGCTGAAATTCATCAAAATTTTCATAAATAAGTTTAATCACACCGGTTGTACCGTTTACAGAATCATCAAAAATTTCATTTGGACTTTCTTCAATATCAGCCATAACTGAATCTGTAAACTTATCAAACAGACTTAAAAGTTTCTTATAGGCAGGTTCTACCAAAGCATTAAACATTTCTTCTTTGCTTACAAAATGTTTATACAAAGCACCTGCCGTAACTCCTGACTTTTTCGCTATGGAACGCATAGAAGCTTTTTCAAAGCCAAACTCCAAAAATTCTTTTTTTGCATTCTCCAGTATAATAATATGTGAATTACTTTTATCCTTAGGCAAGATTGTCCTTCTTTCTTATCTTAGTAAACACTGTTTACTAAGATAATATCATTGTTAAAAACGATTGTCAATATTAAAATTTATCAACAAAAAAATCCGGTACATACTTAAATGTATCGAATTTCTTTGTATAATTTTTATTTTGTTAACTTATCAGCTATCTCCGCATAATTCTGACCTTGTTGAAGTTCAAAACTCCCAATTTTTATTTTATCTGCATAACCACTTTTTACAAGATATTTATTAAACTCCGTACTATCATCAATAAGTCCTAATGTTTTTAATGCTGCTGCAACCTTCTCAGAACTCATACCGGCAGTGATTGAAAAATTAACTTTATCGGAAACTACTTTTGTTTCAGGTTTTACTGTTACATTCTTTTTTTCGGTGTTCCAGGATTCACTTTTTTCATCTTTGGCAACTCCGTTCCTGAGGTCTGTGGTTTCGGTTTTATTAACTGCGGTGTTTTCGTCTTTGGCATTTTCTGTTTCGGCAAGTTTTGTTTCGGTCTTTTCATTTTCGGATTTTCCGATTTTATTTTTTTCTGCACCTGTGGATAATCCCGCTTTCTCTCCTTCATTTTCGGATTTTCCGGCTTCTCCACCTTCTTTACTGGGTGTATTCTTTGTATTTACAGAAGTATCAGAAGATTTATCTTTTACCTCTACTGTTTCGGTCTTTTCATTTTGCTTTATTTCAGATATTTCAGGAAGTTTATCTTTAAGCAAATCCAGTTCCTTATTCTGAAATTCGGTGACTGTCATCATTCCCAGTTCTCTTGCCTTCTGTTTTATCTCATCATCACTTAATACCCGTTCTGATTTACCATATACAAAATACATAATTGCTGCCATTAAAATAGCACCGATTCCTATACCTCGTAACATATATTTCAGTTTCACTTAGTCTCCTCCATCACCTACCGTATAAGCCCAGTATCAGCTGCACTTCACCCTGTCCCATTTCTAATGTTTTTGATATTTCAAGTATCGATTTTCCTTCTTCCTTCATTTTCAATATCTTATCATTTATAGAAATTTCTCTAACCGGCTCATCTTTTACATTTTCTGTAATTGATTGAGATTTTTCCGGTATAGGCTTTAACGACTTAACTTCCTCTTTGCCCGTAATTTCCTGTTCAACTTCTTCCTCATTTTTTTCGGAAATCGTTTCTTTCTTTTGTAACTGTAAGAGAGCTTCTGCCTGTGTAGGAACGGTAACAGATATTTTTTCCGTTTCAGGCATCACTCTTCCTGTATTTTCTGCAGGTGAAGTATTAGCCTGTGACATTTCACTATGTAGTACAGCCGGTTTTGTAATAACAGTCTGCCTTACTTCCTTAACCTTTACTATCTTATCATCCAAATCATGATTAAGTGACTCAATACGCTTTTCTTCATTTTCAAGTTCTTTACGCATTCCGTCTATTTTTGCAGAAAAATCTTTTAGATTGTCACTTTTTTCATTAAGCATATCATATAAAAAAATTACTTCTTTATGATTCTGCTCAATCTTTTCAATTAACTGCCCGCTCATCTCATTAATCGCAAGCATCTTATTATTGGCAATTTCTGACATAGAATCAGTACTGCTTCCCAATTTATCTTCCATAATATCAGAAAGTTTACCGGTAAAATCCTTTTCAACCTTAGCCATTACCTTTTTCAAACTTTCATCACTCAGAGCCTTTGCCCTTATTTCCTCTGCAATTTTCTCTTTTTCCTGATTGTTAATGTCGGCTCCTTCTTTTATAAAAAAGCTTATACCGACACAGGCAATTCCTACTATCAGGCATATTATTACCATTGTATCCATAAATCCTCGCTTACAATTTTATGTCTATTGTCCTACCTGTTGGTCCCAACATTTTATCAGTAATTTCAGAAGGAGAGGTTTCTTCTTTTTTATTTTTTTTCTTCTTGCGTGCAAAATACTTATTCTTGCCTTTTTCTCTCGGATCGAAACCATCCTCTCTAAGCTCCACATTATCTGCTTCATTGGTTCTGGTAAGTTTTCTGTCAGCCTGTTCATTTACTGCCTGAGTTAAGAACCTCTGCTCAGCAGGTACTTTATTTTCTTCATTACTCCTATGAATCGACACCTCCTGGCTTCTATTCGGCATCAAATAATTATCAATATTTTGAATAGGCATAATTCTCTCTCCGATTCTAGTGCAAATGTCTTGCTATTACATCTGCCCCATCTCTTACAAATCTTACACTCTTAACCTCATTCCTTATATAGAGTGTAGAATCCACTACTACCACTTTTACTCCAGGATAGACTACATTTCCTACTTCTATAATTCCTCCATCCTGTTTTTCTATTTCTCCCTGTATACTGATACATTCTTCCTGCATTAGACTTACATTATCATTATCTCTCTTATATTCCATAGCAAGAATTTTAAACTGTGAAAGTTTCTCCGGGGAAAGCTTTTCTCCGTTTCGCATCTTTCTGCTGTATAATTCAATAGACTTGCTTGAAACTTCCATTCTCTGCATTGTTTCCTCTATTTTGCTCCTAAGTGTCTTATATCTTACCAATAAAGTCGGATCTACTCCTACCTCCAAATTTGTCTTTGTTCCCATTTCAGAACCGGCATTTTTAACCTTTATAAGAGTTTCAGACCTTATTGTTCCACCATTTACATAACCTTTTTTACTGTTAACAATAACATCACCCTTAGATGAAACATCACTATAAATTATAGCATCAGCTATAACATAGCCACCTGACTGTACGGTAGTATTTTCTAAAAACTTGGCAATAACATTTCCGCCTGATTTTAAAATCCCTTTACCCATTCCACGGATGCCGCGTTTAAGTATAATCTGCCCTCCGGCTGTTATCTCAACACCTTCTGCCGTTCCTCCTATAATTACATCTCCGGTAGCTGTTATTTTAAAACCATTTATAACATTACCTCTTACTTCCACATTACCGTCATAGTTTATATCTCCGGTAGATATATCCACATCATTTTTTACTGTAAATATATTGGATACCTTAACCTTATTTTCATTATCAAGTATTACATGACCCGATATATCACTTATAAGATGAAGTCCATCTTCAGATAAAGAAATATCCTTTCCGTATTTAAGTCTAAGTTTTTCCACCTTATCAGGTCTAATCAGTCGTCCTCTAACATCTATTCCCGACTTTCCTTCATCTTCCTTTATAAGTTCTGCAAGTTCATCTCCGGCAGAAACACTTGCAATTATATCCAAATCATAAAAATCTACAGTACCATCATCATTTTCTTTTGGCTTAGCCTGCAGATCCGTATTAAATTTATAAATAATTTTTGCATCATGACCATTCACAGGAGGCTTACCTCTTGCCATAATATAATCGGTACAATATTGTTTGTTATTAATATATCTGTCTACTTCTTCCTCAATTATTCCAAACTTAATTCCATTAAGTTCCAAATCTTTTAGTAAATCTTCTTTGTGCATAATTTTACCACCTGTTGATGGCGGTATAAACCTGCAAACAACCTGCATACTGTCTTCTGAAATATTTATTATCATTTTTTCAGCTTCAGGATATGTCTTTTCCGTATTTGTTTTAAATATAAAAGGCTCTTTCGCCCTTGACATAGCATCTGAAAATTCTTTATAGTCAAGACTTATACTATGAGCATTCATATAACCTACAAATTCTTCAAAATTTAACTTATCTCCCCCGTTACGCGGCGGAAAATATTTAATATATACTGTATCCTTTATCAGCATTTGAAAAAAAGCATTCTTATAAACCATATATCCTTCTCCTCAAAATTCTCCCCAAAATCCGGTATTGCAGAAATTTCAGTCTTTTATACCTGCACAACTTTCCGCTTTGCGGCTCAATTAGTACACTTTACATTAATCTTGTAAATATATCCATATAATCACCAAGCTTATCTTTCAGTTTAGTAAGTGCTTTGGTATGAAGCTGAGACACTCTGGACTCAGAAACCGAAAGAACTTGGCTTATTTCTTTTAATGTCAGTTCCTCATAATAATATAGAGCAATAACTTTTTGTTCCTTTTCAGTCAGCCCCTCTATCGCAACTGCCAACGATTTTTTCAGTTCTTCTTTTTCCAGTGCTTCCTCCGGCTGTTCAAAGCTTGAAATCCCAAGCTTATTTCCCGTATTATCCGCAGATAAGTCACTTCCCTGCTCAAGATAATCATCAAGTGATATTATCCCCGACAAGCTTACTTGACTTTGCCAGTTGTCATATTCATCTATTGATATACCAAGCTCCGCTGCAACTTCCTCATCAGTTGCCATTCTTCCGTACTTTTCTTCTATGGTACGCTCAGCTGCCTCAAGTTTCTTTTGGCGTTGGCGTGTAGTTCTTGGAATCCAGTCCATTTTCCTTATCTGATCAAGAATTGCACCTTTTATTCTAAGACTGGCATAAGTTTCAAACTTAACTCCCTTTATATAGTCAAACTTATCTATCGCATCTATAAGTCCGAATACTCCATAACCTACCAAATCATCATATTCTACATTATATCCAAGATAGACGGACATACGCCCCGCTATTATTTTAACAAGATTCGCATATTCAATAATCAGTTTTTCCCTAAGCTCCTGCGTCGGTTTTTTGGCATACTGCTCCCATAATTTTATGCCATTCTTTTCATCTGTCATAAACAGCTCTCTCCTCTATTATGACAAATCAGCTGATCTGACCAGCATTATCATCATTGTCTTCATTTTTTATATTTTCTTCATCAGCATTTTCTACCACAGTATTTTCATCATTTCCGTTGTCCTTGCTCATATTCATTATTTTAATAAGAGCTTTTTTAGTAAGACTGCCAATGATTAAAAATATTATAAGTACAGCTAATAACATTTTTAAGCTATACAGGGTTTCATACCTGTTATACATACATATAAATATAGTAATCGTGCCTGCCGACAACATAATTGTAGCAGGTAAATATCTGTATTTCATATCTCTTTACTTCCCTTACCTACGGCTTTGATTAAAAGCATTCCTGTTGAAGAATAAAACTCTATAGTTCTACCATAATTAAGCCCTGTATCAGAGGCTACTATAGGTATGCCCAGCGATTTTAATTTTGTCTTAACTGCTTCTACATTTCTGTCTCCCACCCTAAGCATATCATTAGAATTTGAAAATGCAAACATCTGTGCTCCGCCTGCAATTTTCGCTATCATAGAAGTTTTTCTTGCTCCCAAAGCTAACATCTGTTTTAAAAGTTCATCAAGACCTGTATCTGCAAACTTAGCTATATTATTATTGTTAGCAATTTTGGTACTGTCAGGAAGCATACAGTGTAACATGCCGCTTATCTTAGTTGTTTTATCATATATTACAGCTCCTACACAAGACCCCAGTCCCAGTGTTGTGAGATTATCCGGAGCTTTGCACACTTTAAGATCACCCATTCCGACTTTAATCATTTTTTCCATAATAAACCTAATCCACAGGCAGACTTTACTGCCTGTGGCTCTCTCAAACTTTTATTGTATCAAAATCACAAACCAAGAGATGTCAATATTTTATTATACGAATCAATAGTAGGCGTAAGAATAAAATAACCTGTTACATCATTATCATCCTCCATAAACTGGGATTCGATTAATAATGCTTTATCTCCAAGTTTTCCAAATTCAATCGCAGGTACACTAAGTATCGCTCCAGCCATATCAATAGACAAATATGGTATTGACTGATTTATTTTCAAATTAGTCATTGATGACAGTGAAGATATATATGCACCCGAAATTATATTACCTAATTCTTTAAGGGCGGATAAAGACATCTCATCAAGTTCTGCATCCTCAGGTGTAGTTCCTACAGGTCTTCCAAAAAGAATATCGATCAAGCCGAAAGCCGATTTAGTTTTCATCATAAACATCATCATTCCGTCAATGTCTTCGTCAAGCGTAACAAGAATTCCGACAACTATGGTTTCAGCTCCGCCCATGATTTCATGCAGTTCATCAAAACTAAGAAGATCAACTTTAGGAACATTCATATCCACTTTAGTATTTAACATGCTTGAAAGAGCTGTGGTAGCATTACCTGCTCCAATATTGCCAAGTTCCCTAAGAACATCGAACTGCATTCCATCTACATTATTTAAATCAAAATTTGCCACTGACCTACCTCCAAACTATGCCGGTTCCTTATCCTTCTCTATAATCACATTCTGCATATTAAGTAATGAAATCAAAGTATCATGAGCTCTCCCGACTCCAAGAAGATATTTTGCTTTTTCGCTGTTGTTACTACTGGACGGCTTTTCTATGGAGTCATCCGATAAAGTAACCACCTCTTTAACTTCATCAACCAAAAGTCCTATTGAACCATCTAAGTCGCCCAACTTAATAATAATAATTCTTGTAGCATTTGTAACTTCATCATCAGGCAATCCAAATTTAAGTCTAAGGCTCATAACAGGGATAACTTCACCACGAAGATTGATTATTCCCTTGAAGTAATGCTGTGACTTAGGAACTCTTGTAATTCTTGTCATTCTTACAATGTTGTCAACATAGCTTATATCAATTCCATATTGTTCCGTACCGAGCTTAGTAACAATATACTGCTTGGTTTCTACTTCTAAACTTCTCTTTTCCATGAGTTTATACCCCTTTCAAAATCTTGACTAAAGTAATACATTAGCATCTAAAATAAGTGCAACTTCACCATCTCCAAGTATGGTTGAACCACTTATCAGTTTAGGAGTATTGATATACTTTCCGATAGACTTGATAACTATTTCCTGCTGTCCGATAAGTCCGTCAACTACAAGTCCTGCAAGTTTGTCAGCTTTTCTTACAATTACTATCACCACATGATCCGTAGTTACATCCCTGTCCGGAACATCTAAAAGCGAATCAAGCCTTATAAGAGGAATAACTGTACCGCGGAGGCTTATCACCTCTTTTGACTGAACATACTTAATATCACTCTTTAGAACTTCCTCTATTGTTTGAATGCTTGCAAGAGGTATAGCATATTTCTCATTTCCAAGTTCTACCATAAGTGCCTGAACAATAGCAAGAGTAAGAGGAAGTCTTATAGTAAAACTGCTTCCCACTCCACGCTCCGTCTTACACTCAATAGTACCGCCAAGAGACTCTATATTAGTCTTAACTACATCAAGACCGACACCACGCCCCGATACATCACTTACCTGATCGGCAGTAGAAAAACTTGCTGAAAAAAGTGTGGCTATAGCCTCTTTATCTGTTATGGCATCTATTTGGTCGGCAGGAACAAGCCCTCTTTCGACCATTTTTTTCTTAACTTTATCTACATTGATACCGGCACCGTCATCACGAACTTCAATAACAACATTATTTCCTTCCTGATACGCATCAAGGAAGATTGAACCTACTTCAGGCTTACCAAGACTGATTCTCTCTTCATTCGACTCAAGACCATGGTCAGCTGAGTTTCTAAGAAGGTGCATAAGAGGATCACCGATTTCATCCACAACCGTTCTGTCAAGCTCCGTGTCCTCACCTGTCATATAGAGTTCCATTTTCTTATCAAGTTTCTTAGAAAGGTCACGAATCATACGCGGGAACTTCTGAACTGTACTTTCGATAGGTACCATTCTCACCTTCATAACTGTTTCATGAAGATTTGTAGTAACTGTACCGAGATATTCAATCTGCTCATTAAATGCAGACATATCCCCGCTGTCTCTCTTATCCGTACTGCTCATTGATACAAGACCGTTCTTAGCTATAATAAGCTCACTTACCTGATTCATAAGGCTGTCAAGCTTTTCTATATCAACACGAACCGAACGACTGACAACAGGTTTTCCTTTACCTTTAGCCTTTGTATCCTGTTTGGCAGCCGGTGCGGTAGCTGCGGCTGCGGCTGCAGGGGCTGCCGCCTTAGGAGCTTCCTCTTTTTTCGGTTCTTCCGCTTTTTTAGGTGCTTCAGCCTCTTTTTCTTCTATTGTTTCAACTATTACTTCTTCTATTTCAGAAACATTTTGAATTGCAGCTCTTACTTCATTCTCCGTTTCTTTAGTTAAAAAGATAAAACTGAAATCAAATTCAAATTTTTCATCTTCTATTTCCTGAACCGAAGGACTTGAGATTATTATTTCACCAATCTCCTCAAGAGCCTTAAATACAAGGAAAGCTCTTGCCGCTTTAAGTAGACATGATTCCTGAATATACACTGTAGCTCCGAATACATTCATTCCTTCTTCATGTGCCTTCTTAACAGCATGATTTTCAACATCAGTTAACTTAATATCTTTATATTTAGCCTTACTGTTTTCTTCTGAAGCCGTTTCCGCTGCAACTGCCGCAGCTGCTGATGTATTAGTTGCCGCAGCTGCTGTACCTGCCGGTACATCTCCTCCACCATTTAGGAAATGGTTCAGCTCATTAATAATGGCTTCATTATCATTATCACCTTCATCAGAAGTTTCCTGAATTAAATCCAAATACTCCTGAATTGCATCAAGACCTCTAAAAAGCGTATCCACAAGATTGTCATTAACCTTCATCTTGCCTTCACGCACTGCCGAGAAAACATCCTCCATATCATGAGTCAGACGCTGCATTCTTTTAAATCCCATTGTTCCCGCCATTCCTTTAAGTGAATGTGCGGAACGGAATATCTCTGCAATAGCATCGCTATCATCAGGCTCTTTTTCAAGAACCATAATCTGATCGCTTAAAACCTGAATATGTTCCTTAGTTTCATCTACGAAAATATCCAAATATTGACTTGTATCCATTTAATGTCCCCCTGTCGCTTTTACTATAGCACCGGCAATCTGACCAAGCGGCAAAACTTCATCTGCCAGTCCCGCTTCAATCACCATTTTAGGCATACCGTACACTGTACAAGTAGGCTCATCCTGAGCTATAACATAAACATTGTTTGTTTGTTTCAACCGCCTTATTCCTGCTGTAGCATCGGAACCCATTCCTGTAAGCACTACACAGATTATTTTATCATAGGAACTTCCGATTAAAGATTCATACATAATATCAGCACAAGGTCTAAGTCCTCCTCTAGGAGGATCTTTTTCAAGTGAAATAAAATTTTCACCTGACTGCTCCTTAACTCTCAGCTGGTATCCACCTTTTGCTATATAAAGCTGATTTTCTTTAATTATATTTCCATCATCAGCTTCTTTTATATTTATAAGACAGTTCTCTTGAAGTCTGTCAGCAAGAGACTTTGTAAATCCCTCAGGCATATGCTGAACTATTAACATTCCTGCACCGAGTTTGTGCGGCAATCTAGGAATAACAGTCTGTAACGCCTTAGGTCCCCCGGTTGAACAGGCAAGTGCAACAAGCACTCTACCGTTTTCTGAGCCTGTTTTCTTAGGATAGATAAGCTTTCTTGTGTTAACACAAGATCTTAGTCCCGTTATTTTCTCAGGCATATCTTCCAATGAAGGTTGACTGGCGGGTAATTTTGTCGCCGCTTCAAGACTTCTTATTAAGTTATTCTTAAAGTCTTCTTCTCTGACTTTAGCATAACTGTCAGGTTTAAGCACAAAATCAAAAGCTCCAAGTTCCAAAGCCTTTATTGTTTCTGCCGCTCCTTCTTTTACAAGAGTACTTACTATAATTACGGGAACTTTAATCTTTGCCTTTAATATTTCTTCAAGTAACTCAAGACCGTTCATCTTAGGCATATTTATATCTAAAATAACCGCATCATAGACTCCCTTATTATTAAGAAGCCGCTCCAGTCCCTCCAAACCGTTGCGTGCAATATCTTTAACCTGAAATCTTCCATCAGCTCTTATTATATCAGATATTATCCTTCTTATAAGTGCAGAGTCATCAACTACTAAAATATTCTTCATTTCATTGTTCCTTTATATAAATCAATATCAAATATTTACAACTAATTAAAGCAACTCTTTATGCCTGTTTCTACGCTCTTCTTCAAATACAAATCTTACAATCGCTTCTCTGGCTGTTTCTCTTAGCCCCAAAAACTTAGTCCTTATTTCAAACTTAGCCGACTCTACTGTTCTTCTAAATGTACTTATAATATTCATCAGCATAAAATGTTCTTTAACTTCTTCACCTGTCTTTAGTTCTATGCCTAAAATCACAAGTTCATTTTTCTGTCTTTCTTTATTTGATAAATACTTAACTCCACCTCCGCTTAAATCAATTACAATACATTCTTCCCAACTGTTTGAACTCTCAGCAATCATATCTATATATCTGCTTTTATTTGCAAGTACTACTCTGCTCTCTCCAATAAAATCTTTAAGCCCTTTTTTTTCTTCTTCAGTAAGAATATGTACTCTTGCCGTAAGAGAACACTGAAGCCTGTAAAACTGCCTTCTTTGACTTTTCTCAAGTTCTGTAATAAGTTTAACCACCATCACTGCAAAACTTCCCTCAAAAAATCTGTCTGAAACAGTGGCTCTAGCTGCTAAAATCCCATAAGCAGTATAAAAATACATATAACTTTCTTCGCCAATTTCAAGCGGTATTGTTATTGTTTTGTTCATAGGCATTGTCATTTTAAATGTAGTTTCATCAATTATGTCAATCACCTTACTGCTGAGTGTATCAACTTCTCCCGTGTCCTTTCTTACATACGCCTGTCTTATTATATCAACTTTATCTCCAATCGAAATAGAATAAGTTACCATCTTACACTTACACCCTTTCTTTTATCTGTTTAATGTGCGTCTTAATGTTTCTGAAAAAATTCCTACTAAACCTTTTCTCCCTGTCCTTATCAAAGCCTCCCCCTGAGGTGCTGCTATAATTCCTGCTATATCATCTATAGCCTTAGACGCCTGTGAATTTGGAAATGCAATAGCCAGCGGTTGTTGTTTCATTACCGCTTTATTGATATTTGCATCTGCCGGAACTGCTCCCATATATTCTAAAGAAATATTAAGGAATTTATCTGCTACTATACTTAGTTTTTCAAATAATTCTCTGCCACTCTTTTTATTATCCACTTTATTTGCTATCAATTTTATGCGACAATGCTCTCTTGTAAACTCCGGCTGGTGATCAAGTGTTTTGAGAAGTGCATAGGCATCGGTAATAGATGTAGGCTCCGGTGTAGCTACCAAAAACACTTCTGCACTTGACATTACAAATTCCATTACATTTTCTGAAATTCCCGCTCCTGTATCTATTATCACAACATCTGCCTGTCTGTCAAGTTCAGAAAGCCTTGAAGATAAATTTATTAACTGTTCTTTAGTAAGATTTGCCATTTCTTTTATGCCCGAACCGCCTGATATAAAACCGACATTTTCAGGACCTTTAGTAATAATTTCTGATAATGATTTCCCTTTAAACATAAGATCTGAAAGATTGTACAGCGGTCTTATGCCAAGCATTATCTCAACATTAGCCAAACCGAAATCTGCATCCAGCACTATAACTTTCTTTCCAAGCCTGCTTAAAGAAATTGCAAGATTTATGGCAATATTTGATTTGCCTACTCCGCCTTTTCCACTTGTGATGGTTATAACTCTGGACAGCACCTCCTTAGTACTTTCTGCTTTTATTATATTTCTTAAATTTTGTGCCTGATCCATATTTTTCCTATTCTTTTAGTTTTGCTGCTTTTATGACAATAACTGCTTTGCAATAGCCTGAGTGTCGGCTGCACTTATATCATCAGGGACATTCTGTCCGAAAGTTACATAAGATAATCCCGCCCCTGTCTGCATAAGAATATTATATATGTTACCTATTGTTCCTGTTTCATCTACCTTAGTAAAAATCAACTTATAATTTGCTATATCCTTATACACTTCTGTTATTCTGGTTAAGTCTCTATATTTTGTTGTGGCTGAAAGTACAAGGTAAATCTCTCTATCTTCCTCCGGTACCGTATTTATAAGCCTCTTTAATTCATCAATCTGTTCTTTATTTTTATCAGACCTTCCTGCCGTGTCTACAAGTACCACATCATACTTATCCAAATCTTTTCTGGTTTCCTCTATTTCAGTAGCGGAATATACAACACTTAAAGGAATGCCTAAAATATTTGCATAAGTTCTTAACTGCTCTACAGCCGCTATCCTATAGGTATCAGCAGTAAGAAGTCCCACATTTCTCTTTTCTTTAATCTTAAAGCTTGATGCTATTTTAGCTATTGTAGTAGTCTTGCCTACTCCTGTAGGTCCTAAGAAAAATACATATTTAGTCTTGCCGGGAATAATCTCTATAAGACTCGGCTGACCAAGTTTAAGTACAAGTTTTTGATATACAGCCCCAAGTATACGGTCAAGCTGTGCATCTTTCTTTATAGAACTTTCTATTTCACTTGTAAGCTCATTCACAAATTTTTCATCTACCTCATTATTTAAAAGCTGTTTATAAATCAGCTGCATACAAGCATTCAGTTTGCTTTCTTTCTTTTCGATACCGACATTTTTTTCAGACTGTACACTCTCCTCATAAATGTTTTTTTCAGTATCAAGATTATCAGAAAAGTCGCCAACCACTTCCGACTGTTTTTCGGACTTTGTAATTACTTTTGAAGTATCCCTTATTTCTTTTATCTTAGAATCATTAAGCTGTTTTTCAAGCAGACCTTGAAGGTCATTTAACTTCTTTTCTATTGCAGAAACTTCGTTTGTCTGTGACTTAATTACAGGTTTTTCTGAAATTTTATCCGACATAGACTCCTGTTTAGATCTATACTCAATATTTTCGTCAACAGCAGCTGTAATTTCTACATAAGGCTTCCGCAAAAATTTGAAAAAACCTTTAGGGGTAGTAGTTTTAATGTTCATAACCACTGCATCCCCACCAAGCTCTTCTTTTGCAAGGAGAATAGCATCCTTCTCAGTTTCTGCTTTAAATTTTTTGATTATCATATAGTTACCATTCCTACCGATTGTAATTCAACATTAGCTTCCACTTCATTATAGGAAAGCACTGTCAGGTCAGCAAAATAATCCATAGTCAGCTTTTTGAAGTACATCCTTACTATTGGCGAAGTCATTACTATCGGAGCCTTTCCTAATTTGTCCAACTTATCAATTTCCATTTTAAGCGAATCTACTATACCCTGTGCAATACCCGGATCTATAGTCAGATATGCACCCTGTTCAGTTTGTTTAACAGAATTCATAATCTCCTGCTCTATCTTAGGATCAAGTGTTACCACGCTTATAGTCTCATTTGGAGGGAAATATTTATTTGATATAGCTCTTTTAAGTCCCTGCCTTGCATATTCCGTAAGAACATCAGTATCACGAGTAGTTGTTGCATAATCTGCAAGTGTCTCTAAAATAGTAATCAAATCTCTTATAGATATGCCTTCTCTTATAAGATTTTGAAGCACTTTCTGAATTTCTCCTATACTAAGCAATTTAGGTACGAGTTCAGAAACAAGAGCCTGATCATGATCCTTAATATTATCAATAAGGTTCTGCACATCCTGTCTTGTAAGAAGTTCCCAAATATGTCTTCTTACTATCTCTGTAATATGTGTTGCTATAATTGAAGGCGGGTCAACTACCGTGTAACCCATAGTCTCCGCTCTCTCCCTTTGCGCCTCCGTTATCCAAAGTGCAGGAAGGTTAAAAGAAGGCTCAAATGTAGGTATTCCGGTGATTTCTTCTTCTACATATCCGGGATTCATAGCCATATAGTGGTCAAAAAGTATTTCCCCTTCACTTACAGGAACACCTTTTATTTTAATTACATACTGGTTAGGATTTAGCTGTATATTATCTCTAAGTCTTATAATAGGAACTACGCAACCAAGCTCAATAGCTATCTGCCTCCTTATCATTACCACTCTGTCAAGCAAATCTCCTCCCTGATTAACATCTGCAAGAGGAATAATTCCATAACCGAACTCTAATTCTATTGCATCTACATTAAGCAGTGAATTTACATTCTCAGGTCTTCTGATTTCTTCGGCAGCCTCTTCTTCAGCTACAACTTCATCCTCAATTTCCTCCACTGTAAGGTTAGATGCCATACGCCAACCTGCTACCAAGAAAAATACTCCCATCGGTACAAAGATGATTGCACTAAGAGGTGTTGCCACACCAAAAAATACAAGTGCCGTACCGACAAGATACATAACCTTGGGAATAGAAAACAGCTGTTTTGAAAGGATATTGCCAAGATCAGCTTCTTTACTTACTTTGGTTACAAGTACACCTGTAGCAAGTGAAATAAGTAATGAAGGAATCTGTGAAACAAGACCGTCTCCTATAGTAAGTATCGAATATCTGTTAAGGGCTTCATTTACATTCATTCCCCTTTGGAATACTCCCAAAGCTATTCCGCCTGCAAAGTTTATAACCGAAATTATAAGACCTGCAATCGCATCTCCCTTTACATACTTACTGGCACCATCCATTGAACCGAAGAATGATGCTTCATCCTGAATCTTTTGTCTTTTTTCCTTTGCCTGTTCATCCGTAATTGCTCCGGTATTAAGATCGGCATCTATAGCCATCTGCTTACCCGGCATAGCATCAAGTGTAAATCTTGCTGAAACTTCCGCTACACGCTCAGAACCTTGGTTGATGACTATAAACTGCACAATAACAAGAATAAAAAATACAATTAATCCTACTATAAGGTCGCCTCCACCTACGAACTGCCCGAAAGTCCTTACTACATTTCCAGGTTCTCCCGTACGAAGAATGAGCCTTGTAGAAGATATATTAAGTGATATTCTAAATATTGTTGTAAAAAGCAGGATAGTCGGAAAACTGGACATATCCAGTGCTTCTTTAGAAAACATCGCATTAAAAAGGACTATCATCGCTAATGACAGGTTTACTGCAAGCAATACATCCAAAAGCACGCTTGGAATAGGAATAATAAACATTATTACGCTAAGAAGTACAAATCCACCAATCCCGAAACTCGCTTTATTTCCCACTTAGCCGGTCCTCCTCTCCATATTTTAACTATTATTGTTCAACAAAAACATCTTCATTTTTAATACTGTATACATAAGCCAATACTTCTGCAACCATTTGATAAAGTACAGGCGGTATTTGATCCCCTATTTCCACATTATAATAAAGCATACGTGCAAGCGGTTTATTCTCCACTATTTCTATTTTATGTTCTTTAGCCGCATCTTTTATTGTAGCTGCCACATAATCTGCACCCTTAGCAAGCACATAAGGGGCTTCCGCTTTTTCCTTATCATATTTGATTGCTACTGCAAAATGGGTCGGGTTGGTGATTACAACATCCGCTTTCGGAAGATCTTGCATCATCCTTCTTCTTGCTCCCTCACGCATCTTTTGCCTAATTCTGCCTTTAACCAAAGGATCACCTTCACTTTGTTTCATTTCGTCCTTAACTTCCTGCTTGCTCATCCTCAGGTCATGCAAGTGTTTCCATTTTTGATAGGCAAGATCTGCAAATCCTATTATAACAAATATTATACTGATTTTAACACCTATATCCAAAACAATATCAAAAATATTTATTATTGCCTGCATAAATTCAAAGTCATAAAGATTAAGTATAAATTTCCATCTGCCCTTGACTTCATTATATGCAACTATTGCAATCGCAAGCACCTTGAGTATAGACTTGATAAGCTCCACAACCTTTTCCTGAGAAAACATTCTTTTCAAGCCGCCTATAGGATTCAGCTTTTCAAGTTTGGGCTTTAAAGGCTTTGCTGTAACTTTCCAACCTACCTGAACTATATTACCGATAAAAGCAACTATAAAACTTCCGACAAGCACCGGCATACAAACAATTATTATATCAAAACTTATCTCTCTGCACAAATCCGCAGCTCTCATTACATTAAATGTTTCTGTAGAAATATCGGCTGTCTTATTATAGTATTTTATAAAGCTTTCCAAAAAGCCCCTTGCCATAAAACTCCCAAATATCCTCAGTACAAAAAATACCAGTAAAAGCATCAAGCCGTTGATTAAATCCGCACTTCTTGCTACTCTACCTTCTTTTCTTGCATCCTCTAACTTTTTAGGTGTAGCCTTTTCCGTCTTATCTCCTGCATCTCCAAAAAATTGAAGGTTGTAGGCAAATCTTCTACCTCTTAATTGTATAGCATTTCTCTCATCTTTGCAATCTCCAACACAAAAACACACTATAATTTAAGCGCCTCCACCGCTTTAAGAAATACATCCTGCATTTCTTTAGTAAGATAATCTGCAACTCCGGGAAGCATAGTCATCATAAGCACCATCACTACCAATCCCCCAAGCAGTTTAAGCTGGATACCTACTACAAACATATTCATCTGTGGAGCTACCTTTGCCATAATTCCAAGCACCACATTTACAAGAAGCATAGTGGCATATATAGGCAACATAAGCCTCATAGCAATAAGAAAATAATTTCCTAAAAAAGCCACTATGACATTAACCATATTAGCATTTACCGCTGTGCTTCCTATAGGTATTACCCTATAGGCATCTACAAAGGCTGCTAAAAAATAATGATGAAAGTTTCCTATCAACAATAAAATTATTATAAAATAATTATAAAGGTTTCCGGAAACAGATGTATCTACCTTAAATACCGGATCATACATCGTGACCATGGCAAATCCTATCTCCATATCTATAAGGCGTCCGGTAAAATTAAGTATTGTCATAACTATATTGGTAAAATACCCCAACAACGCTCCTGCCAAGGCTTCGGAAAGCACCATAAAAGTAAAGCCTATAATGCCCGGATAGGCGACTTCCGTATATGGCAGTGTAAGATAAAGCAAAGTGGAAAAAATAAGTGTAAATGTTACTTTAATCTGCCTCGGTACGCTACCAAAATTAAAAAATGGAGCTGTAAATACAAAGGCAGATACTCGTGTAACTATGAATAAAAAATATTCTAAATTCTCAACGGTAAACTGCAGCTGCATCTTCATCCCCAAACTTTCTTAATCTTTTATATTTTATTGAGAGTAACAATTTTGCCTGTTTCTTTCATAATATCCGCTACATATATTCTATAGAAATAATATCAAATTTCCTATAAAACCCGTAGATTCATAAATATAATTACCGAACCCCGAAAAAAGTTCAGTTGTAAATTCTGAAAGACTTGTCAGCATCCAACTTCCCGTAAGCACAAGCATAAGCATTGTAACTATAAGTTTCGGTACAAAGGTAAGAGTCTGCTCCTGAATAGATGTGATTGTCTGAATCAAACTTATTATAAGACCCACAACAAGTGATGCTAAAAGCATAGGAGCAGAAAGCTTCAAAATAAGCATAACAGTTTCTCTTGATATGTCTATAACTTTATCAGCACTCATTTCTGCCTCCTATCCTGTTTTTATTTTACAAATGACTTAACCAAATTTCCTATAACCAAGTCCCAACCGTCTACCATTATAAATAACAGAATTTTAAATGGCATCGAAATTGTAGTTGGCGGAAGCATCATCATTCCCATTGACATCAGCGTGGATGAAACCACCATATCTATAACTAAAAACGGTATGTATATACAGAAACCTATAATAAATGCCGCTCTAAGTTCACTTATTATAAATGCCGGGATGAGCACATTTGTAGGTATCTCATCCATATCATTAACCTCTGAAATACCCGCTATATCAAGAAAAAGTCTTATGTCCTTAGTATTGGTCTGTTTATACATAAAAGTTCTTAGCGGTTTTATACCCACCTCATACGCCTGCTCAAAGCCTATTTGCCCATCTGTAAGAGGTTTTATCGCCTCTGTATTAATCTGCATAAAAATCGGTGACATTATAAACCATGTAAGAAATAATGCCAACCCTATCAGCACTTGATTAGGCGGAGTCGTCTGTGTAGTAAGTGCAGACCTTACAAAGTGCAAGACCACTATAATTCTTGTAAATGAAGTAAGCAGTATAAGGATAGAAGGAGCCAGACCGAGTACAGTCAGTGCCAATACTATCCTAAGTGTGGCTGCAAGACCTCTCTGATTACCATTGGTTGTAAGATTAATACCTATATTATAAGGAGAAGTTCCGGTAGTAAAACTATTGCTGTCATTAGAGCTTCTGTCTATTGTATTTCCCGTCCTATTGTCTATCGCATATACCGGAGTAACAAAAAAAAGGGCGGTACATACAAGCACTAAAACAATCCCAAGATATAGTATATTAAACTTTTTTGTAAATAAAGGATGTTCTCTCATATTACCAGCCTTTTCTTATTTTTCTTTTGCTTTAGCCTTGTCTAAAAATTCCTTAAAGGAAAATTTCACTATTTCTTTAGGTTCACAAGCTTTTATCTTATCTGCATCAATTTCAGATATAAGACTGATGCCTGCTTTACTTATACCTATTAAAAAATATTGCCCGTTGACTTCTATTATCTGCAAATACTTATCTGCAGCAATTCTGCTTGTTTCAACAATCTTTATGTTGCTATTCTCTCGAACTCTAAGGGCATATTTTCCAAAATATTTAGACACATAGTAGGCAGCTGCAAGGATTAGTGCAAATGCAATAAGCATTCCAAAAATCTGTGCAACACTGCCTAATGTATCTGATGTTCTTATCAGAACCATAATAACCCTCCAAGCAGAAACCCATCCATCGGAAGGTTTTTACTTTACTATTTCTGTTATTCTGATACCGAAGTTATCCTCAATAACTACTACTTCACCCTTAGCCACATATTTTCCGTTTACAAGGAGGTCTATAGCCTCACCTGCAAGTTTGTTAAGCTCAATAATTGTACCCGGTGAAAAATCAAGGATTTCCTTAATGGTCTTATTGGTTCTGCCAAGCTCTACCGTTACCTCAAGAGGTACATCCATAATAAGACCAATATTCTCCTGCTGCATGAGCGGATTTATACCGGTATCAAATGCTTGGAATTGAGCAGGTGCAACATTGACAGGCGGAGCCTGCATATAACCCTGCACCGGCGGTGTTTGAGGCATTGGTGCTGCCTGAGGAACTGCCTGCTGAGGCATAACCGGTGTTTCCGATGCCTGAGCTGCTTGTTTCATAATTTCTGATGAAGACTGATCTGTTTCTGTTGATGCCATAAATTTACTGTACAACTCCTTTGCAAAATCTATTGGATAAAGCTGCATAAGTTCACTGTCTATAAGTGTGCCTATTTCCAATCTGAAAGCAACCTTTACAAACTGATCTTTTAGGAAGTCCCCAAGTCCTTCCTCATCTATTGTTCCTTCCAAATCAATAAGACTGGCTGTAGGAGGACTGATATCTACCTTCTTTTCAAGTACGGAAGAAATAGATGTTGCCGCCGAACCCATCATCTGATTCATAGCCTCACAAATAGCTGAAAGATGAAGTTCCGTAAGTTCAGTAGCGTCTGCATCTATACCCGTCCCTCCCATCATAAGATCTGTGATTATCTTAACATCCTTTTCTCTAAGAATGAGGATATTATTTCCATCAAGACCCTCAATATACGAAATTTGAATAAATACACAAGGCCTGTCATAGGACTCAGATATATCATTCCAATTTGCTATCGACACATTAGGGGTTGTTATATTTACTCTTTGACTAAGCAGGGTGGAAAGCGTCGTGGCTGCCGTCCCCATGCTTATATTAGAAATCTCCCCTATTGCATCCTTTTCTTCTCCGGATAAAGGTTCACCGGACAAATTTTCTTCGGATAAAGGTTCTTCGGATAAAGGTTCATTTACTTCCGTAGCCGGGACATCAGAAGAATCTGAACCACTATCTTCACCCATACCGCCAAGCAGTGCGTTTATCTCTTCCTGTGAAAGCATTCCGTCCATGCTTATTCTTCCTCCCTAATAACTTTTGTAATTCTAAGTGCATAAACACCTGACGATGCTCCCGGCAAAGCTTTAAACTTCTTCATATTTCCTACAAAGATATCCAATTCATCTTCAACCTTTGCATTAAGCCTTACCACATCACCCGGTTGTAAATTCACAAAATCATTTACCGAAACAACACTCTTTCCTAATACTGCCCTGATAGGTATTTGAGCTCTGTCAATAATCTCCCCAATCTGTTCTCCATAGTTTTTATCATCTCTTTCCTGAAGAGCGGAGAACCAAAACTTAGTATTGAGTTTGTCCATTACATCTTCAAGAGCGGTAAATGGCAAACAGAAACTCATAAATCCTTCAACTGTGCCTATCTTAATACTGAGAGTAATAAGAGCCGTCATTTCCTGAGGTGAAATAATTTGGGCGTATTGTGCATTCGTTTCTACACGCACTAAATTAGGAGTCAACTCCACAACATTATGCCATGGCTCCTCTAAATAATTAGTACAAGTATTAAGTATCCGCTCAAGCACAACTATCTCTATCTCTGAAAAATCCCTTGACTTCTCAATAGGGTTACCTTCACCGCCTAAAAGCCTGTCTATAATAGTATATCCAAGATTGTTAGACATTTCCATTATACAGCTTCCCTTTAGCGGATGTAAACTCATTATCCCTAAAAGTACAGGATTTGAAAGCGAATTTTGAAACTCTTGGTATGTAATAGCTTCAGAACCCCTTACCTCTACCTGAACAGTCTTTCTAAGATAAGCCGGAAGATTGGCTGACAGCAGCCTTCCATAATGCTCAAATATAGATTCCAAAGTACGCAAATGATCTTTTGAAAACTTTGAAGGTCTTGTAAAGTCATAATCTTTTATAACCTTTTCATCATTCTCTTTAAGGTCATTTGTATCTACATCTCCACTCTCAATACCTTTTAGCAGCTTATCTATCTCCTCTTGCGAGAGTATATCACTCATTAAGCCTCACCATCCTAAATTTTTTTACATTTCTATTAATTCTAACATTACCTATCATTAAAATAAAGAGGAAATGTATGCTTTATTAAACATGTAAATAATTTTACTGCAATCTAAGGTTCTTGAACGCTATTTCAGCTATTGTCTGAGTACCGAATTTTTCCTGAACAGCCTTTAACACAGCCATTTTTATAGCTTCACGATTGTTTTGTACCTCTTCTTTTGTGTATTGCGAAAACTGGTTATTCACAATCTCACCTACCGTTGATCCGTATCCTGCTTTAGTATCCGCATTTTTCATACTCTCTGACAAAGTTTTATAATCATCCGCCGTCTTAATAAGATATATGGAAGTCTGATCAATTACAGCATAATGATCTTTCCCGTCTCCTGAGTTTTTAAGATTTATCTGAAGAGGAACTTCAAAATTTACTACATCCATATCACTCATCATAATCTTATTTTTTGAAGTATCACTTTCAAGTTCCAAGTCAATAATTGATGCTATGTTTGAAACAAGTGTATTGGTCGCTTTTGCCGAAGACACAACCGAAAGCATAACAACTGCCGTTAACACAACATTTACAAGACTTAAAGCAATAGCAACAATAGTAAGCATATTCTTCTTCATAATAATCTCCTTAGAGTTTTTTTATTCAGCAATTTTATTGAAAATTTTAATTTCAACCCTTCTATTTTTCTGTCTTCCTTCAGCAGTCTTATTGGAAGCTATAGGTTCATACTCACCCTTTCCGCTTGCAGAAAGCTTTTTGGGATCCATTTTTTCCACTTCCGTAAGATACTCCAATACATTCATAGCTCTTGCTCCTGAGAGCCACAAGTTATTTTTATACTTAACTGTATTAGTCTGAGGAACATTATCCGTATGTCCTTCTATAACTATATCAGCATCTTTAAATTTCATAAGAACTCCGGCTGCCTTGTTAAGTACTACATCCGCACCTTTTTTAAGTTCAGCCTTGCCCGAGTCAAATAAGAAATATCCGTCTATGCTAAGTCCTATATAGTTATAAGAATTATCCATTTTAAGCTGTACCATATCATTTAACTTAAACTGATTAATAGCTTCAGATGCCTTTTCATAATTTCTTTCAGCCGTTTCCTTCAGTTCCTTTTGATACTTCTTAACAGCTTCTTCCTTTGTTACTTCTTTATTCTTTACTTTCTCTGTATTATCCTCTTTT
>CAUTOC010000015.1:0-41770 GCA_963539695.1 uncultured Catonella sp.
ATTCATTTTTTATACAATCTTATTAAAATATCCGTCAAAGAGAAATTTTTCAGAATAAACTTTTTTCTCTATCTGTACCATATATTCCTGTAATATAGACCGAGGTTTCATCATTTCTAAATAATGCAGTAAACGGAGTTCCACCGTTATGATTTTTAACAAGCTCTATATATGACTGTGGCAGTTTATATCCCAGTTCCTCTTCAATTCCCTTTATTTCTTCATCTGTAGGCTCTTTCCCCACATATTCTTTAAGCGAATAATCATCATCCCAGAAATTACTCCAGTCAAAGTTTTCAAAGGGTTTCATAGGTTGTTTTCCTTTCAGTTAGCGGTTAGTTTTTGATGCTGTCTATATCTATTTTTATCTCTTTATTTCAATTTGTCAACCGAAATTGAAATAAGGGTCAACTTTTCCCTTGCTTATTTCAATTTCAATCCTTCAATGCAGTAATAGGCACTACATACACACCATCTTCTCGTTTATATGCGGCATTTGAAAGTCCGCATATTACACATAAAACTTTCGGAGGTATCCCATTTTCATCGGCTACAATACTATTTTTTAACTTAATCAGGCTTTCTGCTGCCATATCAATTTGATTTGCTCCAAGTTTTATCTCAAACGCAGCCCAGCTTCCGTCCTTCATTTCAATAACGGCATCAATTTCCTTATTATTATAGTCCTGATAATGATATAGCTTTGCATCAAATGATTCGGCATATATTCTTAAATCTCTTTCGCAAAGTGCTTCAAATAAAAATCCAAGGGTTTCAAGATCATTTAAGAGTATATCAGGAGTAGCTTTTAATAAGGCACAAGCTAATGAAGGATCTGAAAAATGCCGTTTTTCAGCCTGCTTCACACGAACAGAAGACCTTACCTTTGTTCCATACGGAAACTGGTTGTCAAATAAAAACAGTCTTGTAAAAATATCCAAATACGAAGCTACAGTTTCTATATCAATATCTTCATCATCAATCTCTTTTATATCATTTTTTAATTTTTTATTACTGACTGTCGTGCTTTCATTTCTGGCAAGTGAACGAAGTAGCAATCTCATTTTATGTGTATCTCTCTTAATTCCGTCTATTCTATAAGCATCATCAGTTATAATTGCTTCAATATACTCCTCGCTTACTAAGTTCGCACGACTGATTGGAATATCAAGATTTGCAGGCCATCCGCCTCTGACTATATAATCAATCAAATCCTGTATTCTCACTTCTCCCGTCATAACAGGCTCTAAGTTTCCCTTGCAAAGTTCTTTTAGTGATACCTCACCGGCAGAAAAACCTGCTTCATAAAGCGACATAGTACGCATACGAAGTCTTGAAATCCGTCCTGCTCCACTGTGCATAATCCCCTTATGATTAGGTGTTGCCGAGCCTGTCAAAATAAACATTCCCTTTCTTCCCTGTTCATCTACTTTGTAGCGAACAGCATCCCAAAGCCCCGGAACTTCCTGCCACTCGTCTATCATTCTTGGATATTCTCCGCTAAGAACCAGCTCCGGATTTAATTCTGCCAGTTTACGATTCTGAAAGTTTCCGACCGGATCTCCAATAAATATTTCACTGTTACAATGATGACTTGAAGTCCAAGTTTTGCCACACCATTTTGCACCTTCAATACATACAGCTCCAAATGAAGCTAAATACTCGCAAACCTTCTTATCAACCAGTCTTGGCTTGTATTTTTTATAATTCATAAGTATCACCTCATAAATTATTATACTTCAATCCGACAGATTTGGCAATTCCAATCCGACAGATTTGATATTTTCAACCCTACAGATTTGGTATTTTCAATCCGACACATTCTGCATTTTTAATCCGACAGATTATTCTTCCACCTTAACTATCTTATACAATACCGTTCCCACAACAAACAAAATCACTCCAAATAGCAGAGAAAGTGTTATAAGAACAGTACTGCTGCCCTCAGAGGGAATAAAAATCCCGCCAAGAATAAAAAATATACTGATAATAAGAGTATATATACCGATTATTCTATATACCGCTCTATTCACTCTCTCCACCTCCTGCAAGTATCATATTTCTGTAAGCTCCGGTAACTTTAACAAGCTCTTTATGACTTCCTTCCTGTATAATCCGCCCTTTATCAAGCACCAGAATTTTATCAGCCTTCTTTATTGTATTTAACCTGTGGGCTATAACTATAGTTGTCTTTCCCTCACAAAGCTCCGACAAAGCAGCCTGTATATGGCTTTCATTATCCGCATCTATGCTTGCGGTTGCCTCATCAAGGATAATAACCGGTGAATTCTTTAAGATACATCTTGCTATTGATATCCTCTGTGCCTCTCCTCCTGAAAGGGTGGCACCTCCGCTTCCCACAAAGGTATCAAAACCATAAGGAAGTTTCATGATAAAATCATAACATCTTGCCTTTCTTGCCGCCTCATATACACTCTCTTTGTCCACCGAAGACAGTCCCATAGCAATATTGTTATAAACTGTATCTTCAAAAAGATAAACCTTTTGAAATACCATACTTATCTGTTCCATCAGGTCTTCTAAAGGCAGTGAGCGTATGTCTTTTCCCCTGAAAGAAATCTCACCTTCTTTTATATCCCAAAATCTTGCTAAAAGACTTGCTATCGTAGTTTTTCCGCTTCCGGAAGCTCCCACAAGGGCTAAGGTTTCACCTTTTTTAACCGAAAATGATATACCTTTAAGCACCTGTTCATTTCCGTAAGAAAAACTTACATTATTAAATGCCAGCTCATTTTCAAATTCAGCAGGTATTTCAGTCTTTCCGGCATCCTCTATCTCTTTTTCATCCATTATCTTTTTAAGCTTATTTAACCCGATTTCCATAATGGTAAACTGTGTCATTTGCTGGTAGTAATGCTCTATTGAAGCAAATATTCCGAAAGAAAAGAGTAATACTCCTATAAATTCCACAGGCCTTAGAGCATTTTCTCCGAAAAGATATGCCGATACAAGGAGAATAGCCCCTGCACCAAGACAGTAGATCATAAGCAGCCCTCTTTCAAAGGGTACATGATTTTTCTCAAAACTAAGGCTTTCCCTTGCCACATCCGCAAAGCTTTTTCTTATTTCTTTAGCACTCTCACCGGTCATATTAAAACTCTTTATCACATCTATTCCCTGTGCATATTCAAGTACCGCAGAAGTCATTTTCTTTATGCTTTCCTGTCTGCCCTCGGAACTTTCCATACTTTCCTTTTTCATAGGAATTGCAACAAGCACCGCTATCACTTCTGTTATAAAGGCTGCCAAACCTATGAGCGGATTTAATATAAACAGAAAAACCGTAAGTATTAGCTGTGAAAATATATCGCTCACACTCTCACCTATAGCCTGCATACTCAATTCTTCTATAAATACCATATCATTTGAAAGAACAGTGCTTATTTCTCCTATATTCCCCTCTGTAAAATACCCCATAGGAAGCTTTCTTAAATGATTACCAAGCTCTATTCTCTTGTCTGCAAACAAATCGTAACCTGCCATTGCCTGATATTTATTTAACAATGCCGTAAACACAGACTGTAAGACTAAAAATAAGAACAGTATGACAGCGGAAATTATACAGGTAAAAATATTCGCTCTTTTTTCCATAAGTTCATTTATCAAAAACAGAGCCACCAGATACGGGGCTTTGGCACAAAAAGTTTTTAAAAATGCAAATATATAAGAAATACGGATGCGTACAGCATATTTTCCGGTATATTTCACTATTTTCCGAATTAAACCTATCATTCTGCCATACCTTCCTTTCTTATAAGACTCCACTGTTCTGCTTCTTCTGAAGCTTTCCAAAGTTTTCCGTATATTTCACACCTTTTTATCAGTTCATTATGCTTTCCTGTATCAGCTATTCTTCCCTTGTCAAGCACGACTATCTTATCAGCGTCCTTCACACTCCTTAACTTATGTGCTATTGCAATTACAGTCTTGTCTTTCATAAGTTCTTTTACGGCTTTTTGCATTTTTTTCTCATTTTCCGGATCAATAAAGGCTGTTGCTTCATCAAGCACAAGTACGGGTGCATCTTTTAATATGGCTCTTGCAAAGGCTATTCTCTGCTTTTGTCCTCCTGAAAGACGGTTGCCCGCCTCTCCTGCCATAGCTTGATAGCCGCCTTCAAGTTCTGATATAAACTCCTCACATTCAGCCTTTCTTGCTGCCTCTTTTACTTCTTCATCAGTTGCAGCCGGTTTTCCTACCCTTATATTTTCCAAAATGCTTTTATTAAATAAAAAGAGATTTTGTGAAACAAAGGATATTTCATTATTAAGTGCTTCAAGGCTTAAATCCGTTAATTTCTGTCCTCCAAGGGTAATACTTCCTGATGATACATCATAATAATGTACCAGAAGTTTTGCAAGCGTACTCTTACCGCTGCCGCTTTCTCCTACAAAAGCAACAGTTTCTCCCGTCTTTATATCAAGTGAAATTCCTCTTATTATCTCATCATTCTTATATGAAAAATGAATATCATTGAATGAAATATCGTGATTTTCAGCATTAAATTTTTCTTTTCCTTCTTTAAGCGGCGGAAAATCAAGAGCCTTCTCAATAGCCTGTATCTTATAATTTACCTGTGGCAATGCCCCTATAAATCTCATACAGTTAAGGAGGAGAGGCATTGTTCCAAAACTTATACACAGAGCAAGTATGTATTCCGAAAGTTCAAGATAGCCCGTTACAATTAAAATTCCTCCCAGTGGTATAGAATACAATGTTATCTGCGAAAAGAAGCTTCCGTAAGCCGCCATCCAAGGAAAGCATACCTTGTACCAGTCAAGTGCATAATTATGATAATTCTTTACATGACCTTCATACTTTTCACTATGGTTATCCTGTCTGTTAAATATTCTAACCGCTTCCATACCGTTTACATATTCGATAATCGCATTATTAAGCCGTTTTGCGGCTGCAAAATAATTACCCATCCGGCTCATGCCTATCTTCATAACCTGTCCGGAAGCACTTATTCCAAAGAAAATCATAAATAAGGTAACAAGGGCAAGCAGCCAGTTTACTGTAATAAGTGCAAAAAACATAACCGCAAATACAATTAAATTAGATATTCCTTCCGGTATCATATGGGCAAGCAGAAGCTCAACCGATTCCACATCTTCCGAAAACAGCTTCTTTATAGCTCCACTTCCTTTGTCAATTATACTTCCAAGCGGCTGTTTCTCAAGTTTTTCCTGCAAAGAACAACGCAGGTTTTCAAGTGTGTGATAGGCTGAATGGTGTGAGAGTTGCAAGCCGAATATATAAAGCACCGTATAAATCAGCCTGTATGCAGTTATTAAGATTATGCTGCCACCGATTGTGGTTAAATTTACAGTTTTCCCCGAAAGTGTAGCATCTATTATTTTCCATACTTCAAAATAAGGCATTATACTTGCCATTGCCGCTAAAATAAGTACAAAGACGGAGGCTATGGTCACCTTTTTATAATTTCCCATATACTGGAAAATCTTTGTAAACATGCCTATTTTTTCACGCTTTTTACTTACATTTATATCTCCCTCTGAAAGAAAATAGGTCTTTAATCTCTTGGCACCGTCTTCGTTAAGCGGATAAAAACTTTGTATCCTGCCATTTTCCATATACAGTACATGGGTACAGCACTCAAGTATAAGTTCAGGATCGTGGGTTACTATTATATTGACAGAAGTTTTTCCCTTGGTTTCATTTAAAAGCCTGCCAAAGTTCTCCATTCCGCCCCTGTCAAGTCCGCTGGTTGGCTCGTCATAAAACAGTATATCCTTTTTTGCACAGATGGCACTTGCTATAGCCACCCTCTGTTTCTGTCCGCCTGAAAGCGAAGCAGGATGTCTGTCTGCAAGCTCCTCTATCCCAAGTAAAGCGAGCACCTTCTTTGTTTCTTCTTCTGTTATGTCTGATTGTATACGCACTTCTTCCATCACAGAGTCTGAAAAAAGCTGCCTGTTCACATCCTGCATTACCAAAAAGCTCTTTTTTACCCTCTCTTTGGCATTAAGATATTTTCCTTCAAAACCAATACTTCCGGAAACAGGTATCAGCCCGCAAAGTGCCTCTGAAAGTGTACTTTTGCCACATCCATTATCCCCTATAAGTGCCACTACACTGCACTTAGGTACAGAAAACCTGTCTATGTCAAGTATCTGATTGCCGCCTCTGCCACAGGTAAGGTCTATTACATCTACGGCCGTAGTTTTATCAGTCTGTTCATTGTAAACTTTTCCTATATTGTTTAATCTGGTTAAATCAGGCAGTCTTAAACCCTTTTCTTTTAATTCTTCATCAGAAAAATCAGCTACTTCTTTAGCTGTATATGTGCCTGTTACCCTGCCATCATCCATATAGATAAATCTGTCCGCAAGTCCTAAGAGATAAAATATTCTATGCTCTGATACTACTACAGTCTTGCCGGATGCTTTTATCTTCGTTAATATATCCCTAAGTCTTTTAATAGCCTTTTTGTCAAGATTTGAAGAAGGTTCATCAAGAACATAAACCTCAGGTGCTGCCGTATAAGCACTTCCTACCGCAATCTGCTGTTTTTCCCCGCCCGACAGCTCAAAGATATTCCTGTTCATAAGAGCTTCAATCTGCATATCATTTTTAGTTTTTTCAAGCCGTTCTTTTATTATTTCCCTGTCAAGATTTTGATTTTCACAGCCAAACACCAACTCTCCTGTACTGTCTACATTGAAAAACTGGCTCTTGGGATTTTGAAAAACACTGCCAACATAACGCGAAGTAACCGAAAGCGGTACTTCGTTTACACAGACATCCTCTACTAAAACCCTGCCTTCAAGTTCTCCCTGATAAAAATGCGGAGCAAGCCCATTGATAAGCCTTGTTAAGGTAGTTTTGCCACAACCGCTTCTGCCGCATAAGACAACAAATTCACCCTTTTTAATCTCAAAATCAATATTGTCTACCCCTTCTCCCGTTCCATGCTCTCCGCCATAATGAAAGCTTACATTTTCAAACTTTATCATAAACTTATTTCCCTTTTCCAATCCTTGCAAAAATATTTGTAATCCGCTCATTTTTTGCATAAATGGCTGCTTACCATATTTTTATACTTTTGCCACTTGTATTATGTATATTAAAAGTCCTGTAAATACTGCCATAACCAGATAATCCGTAACTCCGAGCTTTACCTTTTCAAAAGACGAACGCTCTCCCTCACTTTCTATACCTCTTGCAAGAGCAGCGGCAGCCATCTCTTCCATTACAGATATACAGGAAAAAAGAAGAGGTATGAGCACATATTCTATGGTTTTAAGCGGAGATTTTATTATATCCACCGGCTCCATTGATATACCCCTGAAAGCCATTGCCTTTCTTATTCCGTTCCATTCATCCGATACCGAAGGTACAAATCTGAATACTACCGCAAGCGGAATTATTACTTTTAACGGAAGGTGCATAGCCCTAAAAGCCGCCATAAACTGACTTATCCTTGTTGTCCGCATAACCAGCACAAAGGAGAGCATTACCGGAAAAGAAAAGATAACTATACCGCTTAACGACATACAAAGCATACCAAGAATCCCTGAACCGTTTAGATTCTTCCCCATCATATACCTGAAATATACAACAACAGCAAGAAATGCATAAGTCTTTAAGGCAAATAGTTTTTCTCCACATAAAGCAAGCACGGTACATAAGACCGTGCCATAAATCATTGACGGAACAGGTTTGTAACAGTTAAGACTAACCGTTCCGCTAATTAAAAAGATAAATAGTTTTGTTCTCGGATCAAGCCTTATCAGGGCTTTACCATCATCACCATACACATAGGTATTCATTAAACAATTCCCGCTTTCTCAAAATGCTTTTTGATAAGTTTGTTGGCTATAAAGGCTCCCAAGATTCCTCCGATAACAGCAAAGCCTATTATTCCAAAGTATATTCCGTCAGGTAAAATCTTCATAAGAGCTTCTGTATGCTCCTTTCCCTGATACTGCTCTGAAATTGCAAAGAATTTATCTCTGGCAAAAAACAGCATTGAAAATGGGCAGGACATATTAAGGTTAAATACTACAAAAGATAAAAGATACATCTTTTTTGACTTATATTTTCCTAAGAGCAATACAATTTCAGCTAAAAGAGAGGTACATATTGCCATTATAAGTCCCGGCATATTGCTTGCGCAGGCAATAAGTGCAAAAAGTATACCCATAATCAAAGCAGCTCCAAATCTTTTCACCTTTAACACACTTAACATATATACAGTTCCACACACCGCTCCTACTGTTATAGGTGATATTACATAAAGAATAGGTACTATGCCTGAGCCCATAACTATAACCAGCATAAGTACAATGTAAATTGCTGCAAATGCTCCGGCATACATAAGGTCTTTTGCCGTCATCTTCTGACTGTCATTAGTTACAACATTGTTTAATTCTTTTCTTGCCATTTTTTTATTCCTCTTTCTTTTTATATTAAAATTATCCACTCACTATTTGTATGAATAATTTTAGTTTCTTTTTTCTTCCATAAGACTTAACATTCCATTTCTAAAAAACGCTCCCACATCTTTCATCATTCTGAAAACCTGCTCCCTATCCCTCCCCTCAATTATGATTTTTGCTATCATTTCAGAGTAGCTGCGCATAAGAAGTTCAAAGGTATCCGTTTCAAGCATCTGTATCATAATTCCTGCCGATTTTGCCTTCTCTACTCCTAAGTTTATGAGTTTTTTATTTTCCTCACCTAAAGATGCGAAGTACTCCTCATATCTGGTTCCTGCAGAACATTTTATAAGCAGAATCATTTCCTCTTTATGCAAATATATATAGTCAGCTATATCCGGAAGTTTTCTATTATAATATTCCATAATATCAAAAATCATACGTTCTGCCGGAAGCTCTTTTATTTCCTCATTCATGCTGTCAATAATTCTTTTTAAGCCCTCTGCCGCTTCATTAGTAAGTGCATAAAAAAGTTCTTCCTTCGTCTTGTAGTAACCGTAAAATGCTCCCAAAGTGAAACCTGCTTCCTTTACAATAGTCCTCAAAGGAGCACTTTTGAAGCCTTTTTTAAGAAACATTCGCTTTCCGCTTTCAAGGATTTGTTCTTTGGTAGATTTTGCTTTCATTTTGATATCCTTTCTCAATATAGCTTAGATATATTTTAGTTAGTAGAAGCTAATTTGTCAATAGCTTAGATATATTTTATTTAATGCTATACAAGTGCTAAAAGTATAAAAATTATTTTGATGCGCAAACAAAATTAGCGACTAAGATTTATTCTTAATCGCTAATTCTAATTTATTTTGTATTAGTTTATTTGTGATGTCTTACAAGTTCAACCGGCAGCAGCCTTGTATATTTTCTTATTTACTTGTAGAATAGGTTATAAAGTCAAGTATTCCGTCTGCATAAGCCTCAGTAAGGTAAGACACATCTTCTTTAACAAGACAGTTTTTCCAAAAATCAAGTTTTTTATCACCCTCTAAAGGAGTTATTTTAGTATTTGCAGAATAAGTTCCTATATCTGCCGTCTTAGTTTGGAAGGCAGACTTAAATCCTTTTTCTGTCATAAGAAAATATATGAATAATCTTGCCGTATAAGGTCTGTCTGTATTCTTTATCATCTGTAAATACATAGGATACATAAAACCGCTGAAACAATCAGGTTGTTTTTCCTGATAAGCTGCCACAGTAAGATTTTCCTGTTTTACACTGTCATCCCTCAACTTAGAGTATACTATAATACCGATATTGCCACCATTTCCATCTGAAAGTTCGGTAGCTATATCCCCATCACCTGAAGCAAATGTTACATTAGGCATAAATTTTCTTATAAACTGATAGCCTGCATTCTTACAGTCTTCATCAAGAGTTATATCCTTACCGTAAAACTCTTTATAAGCCTTGGCTAATTTATCTGAAAATTCCGGACTTGCAAGACCTGCAAGGAAATTTTTATTAACCGACTCTTTACTTATATCTTTCATAAAAATCTTGCCTTTGTACTCAGGCTCTGTAAGCTGCCATACATTAGATATTTCTTTAGCGCCATCTTTATTGTTATAAATAAAAAGTTTATTATAGTAATAACATACTAATGTATTTTTATCTTCATCTTTAATATCATCCTTAATATAAGGTGGAATATAATTTTCTACATATTCAAAAGCTTTTAACCGGGTTTGGAACAGATAAGAATCCTGAAAAAGTGCAACATCGGCTGTTTCCTTAGAATTTGCTTCAAGCTCTGTAGCTAATTTGGTATAGAGCTCCTGTCCGCTCTCATTATAACACTCACCCTTTATGCCGTACTCTTCAGCAAAAGCATTAAGAGCTTTTTCAACTCTGCTTGTAGGTGAATATACCATAAATGTTCCTGTATCCTTAACTACTGCCTCATCTTGTGCTGCCTTCACAAGTTCTTCAAGACTCATATTCTCTGCTATATCCTTATCTACAGTCTCCATACTTGAACTTTTCTCTTCTTTAGAAGTGTTACCACATGCTGCTATCGAAAATATCATAGCCCCCGCTAAGATGCAGCATAAAAACTTCTTTCTCATAACATTCCTCCCTTATAAGTCCAAATACATTACATATAATAATTCAGGCAAGCGGATACTCAATCTGACGAGACAAGTTAAACTTGTTATTTAGAGGAATATCAGAAATAAATATCCGTAGTGCTTATATCTTGCCTGAACCATAATTATATTTTAATTAAATATCACTATTTATGTTATATATTTTATTGACTTTTATCTTTAAAATTTTGACATTAGATAACCTAATTTTTAATACACTTTTTTTCATTCTGATATTCTCTAGGCGTAATTCCCATAGTCTTCTTAAATATCTGCGAAAAATAATTGCTATCCGTATATCCCACCTGTTCTGCAACCTCTGATACTCTAATGTCAAAATTAGCAAGCAAATCTGCCGCTACCTTTATTCTATAATGAGTAAGATATTGCCCAAATGTATATCCGGTTTCCTTTTTAAATAATCTGCAGAAATATGCAGAATTTATATCCAAATACTCTGCTACCGTAATATTGGATATATCCTTTACATAATTATTTTTTACATACGAAATAGTCTCTTTTATATAGTTATTCTTAGCATGTATCTTCTTTTCAATATCAATTTTTTCCTTAGACCGCTGACTTTTCATCAACAATTTTTCTCTCACTTTTTCTATACTGCTTTTTAAGTCCTCATATCTAAAAGGCTTTAAAAGGTAATCCACAGCTTCTAACTTCAAGGCACTATGTACATAGGTAAATTTTTGATGTGCCGTTAAAAATATATAACCTGCCTCTACTTGTTTGCTTTTTAACAATCTTACCATTTCTATACCATTCATCACCGGCATTTCTACATCAGTTATAACTATATCCGGTCTAAGTTCCTCTATTATCTCACTGCCTTTTTTCCCGTTGGCTGCCTCTCCTGTCACCTCACAGCCAAGCTCTTTCCAATTAAAAGATCCTATTATGCCTTTTCTCACATAGTATTCATCTTCAACTACAACTACTTTAAGCCTATTCATTTTCTCCCTCCGCCTCAAAAGGAATCTTTATACTTGCCCTAAATCCTGAAGTATTTTCAAGTATCACTCCATATCCCTCTCCATAAGTAAGATACACTCTTCTATGCACATTATATAATCCCAAATGAGGGATTTTATTTTCTGTATTTGAAAGATTTTCAAGAATACTGTCAAGTGATTCTTTTTTTATTCCTCTGCCACTATCCTCACAGATTAAGTATATGTCATTTTCTTTTTCTTCAACCTTTATAGATATATGTAAACTCTCATTGTCTGCAAATCCATATTTTACTGCATTTTCTACAAGCGGCTGTATCAGAAGCTTTAATATCCGACATTCCTCTGCTTCCTCTGCTATATCTATATCATAGGTGAATATATCCTCGCCATAGCGTATGCTCATTATTTCCAAATAGCGTTTTATATATTTTAAGTCTTCTTTTATGCTGACCTTTTTATTCTGATTACTTGCGTTATAGCGTAAAATTTCAGATAGAGCCAGTACCATTTGTTCAGTTATATCCGGTGAAATACGGCATATATGCCTGATATTATCAAGAGTATTAAATAAGAAATGTGACTTAAATTGAATTGTAAGCTGTTTTACCTGCTCATAAGCTACTTCTTCGACAAGCTCTTTATTCAATTTTATGTGTTTTTTTAGATTACATAACATTTCATTAAAACATTTACCTATATTTTCAAATTCTATACTGCTGTTTATTTCAAGATTTGTATCAAGATTGCCGCTTGAAACTCCTAAAAAGGCATCATTTAAAAGGCTTATATCCTTTATTGATTTTTTTGCCGCCCTGTCTATACCAACTAAACCAAAAGTAAATATTGTTATAAATACAAAAACTGAACTTATTAAAATTGCTATTATAAGTTTTGTCACCACCGTATAGTCTGAAATTGTGTATATGGAAAAACCTTCATAGTCAAGATATTCATTATGAATATAGAAAAATCCTTCCTCAGTTAATCTAAGTCCCTGACAATTTTGAAAGTCCCTTTTAAGTTTTCCTATATTATCTGTAAGCCTGTATATCTCAGGCATTATAGCCCAATAATCCGGCTGTGTAAGTGCCACTCTTACCCTATCCGCATAAAATAACGGGTAAAATCTGGCTGCATTTATTCTTAAAATGGCATAGGCAACTCTTCCCCCTCTGTCTTTTACCATTCTCCCTAAAAATATAGCTTTTTCTCTTCCCCTTGATATGAAAATATTAAGTTTATCAGGGTTTGCCTCTATCATATTCACGATGTTCCACTGCCTGGAAATTACATTGTTTTTTTCTTCAGATATTAAGTCGGTATTACTCAGGTATGTATTTCTTTTGTTGTCCAACATATAAATATCTGCGGGGAGTTCTGTTACAAATGAAATTTTATACAGATTTTTAAGTATTGTATGCTGCCATGCTGTAGATACATCTGCAAGCAAAATATTCTCCGTTTCTTCAAGACTTAGTAAAAATTTATCATAAGAAGATATAGCTTCATTTAAAGTAGTTTTTACATTACTGTTTACGGTATGGTTCTTATATATTCCCCATAATAATCCCATACATACAACAAGGAATACCCCCATTATTTCAAGTCCTAAAGCTCTTATAAAGGATTCATGCAAAATTATATTTTTTAAGTTTTCCTTGAAGGATCGTGTAACCGCAGTATTTTGTATTTTCATAATTTTACTCTCTATATTTATATTGTTATGATGTTTTTATGTTTTTGGCACTTGTGTCTTTTAATTAAACCCTAATTATTCACAAAACATCTTGTGAATAATTTAGTTTAAATTATAACCACAATTTATGCTTTTGTATATATTGTGTAATGCTACTTATTTGTCCGGTACAATTCCCAGAATAAATCTCTCTGTTAAAAAAAGGCTGTCGCATTAAGAATTAAATACACAAAATACAGCGACAATTTAATGACAAATTTACTATATCTTGTTGTACCTTTACTTATTGCGACAGCTCCTTAATTTTATACCTTTTAAAATCCTATATTCAAAAAATATAAAAATCTATATTCTTAAATATAGGACATTATCACTTACCATATATTTACTTCAAGTCCTTATATTCCTTCCTAAGCAAAATAAGTGCCACCAGCAAAATAATAATATCATTCAAAGGAAGTGCAAGCCATACTCCAAGCACATTTCCACCAAGCAGATGTGGCAGTATCAGCACTAAAGGAACAACCAGCATAAGCTGTCTCAGTATTACCAAAAGTCCTGCTTTCTTTGCTTTCCCCAATGATTGAAAATATGTAACAACCATAATTAACAGTCCATAAGTAGGGAAAATACAATACATCAGTCTGAAATTCCTTAAACCCGCTGCCACAATATCTGTATCTGTAATGAAGGCTGACAAAATTTGAGTCGGAAATATTTCAATAATAAGGAAAAATATACTTGCAAGGCAGGTAGAACCTATAATAAATACATTTGTTAATTTTTTAACCCTAGTATAATCTTTGGCTCCGAAATTAGTACCGACTGCCGGCTGCATACCCTGACTCATTCCCCATATAGGGACAAAAGCAAGCTGCATAACCCTTTGTGCTGCTCCCATAAGAGCAATCTGATTATCTCCGCCGAAACGCACTGCCGTATTATACACAACCGTCATCTGTACAAGCATCATTATCTGCATAAGCATTGCACTTGCACCTACAGAAAATATCTCAGGATTTAATTTCTTAGCAGGTTTTATTCCATGAAAGCGTACTACCGGGCTATTTTTTAGGAAATAGATTAAAGTCACTATTGCCTGTACAAATTGTGATATAACCGTTGCTATTGCCACTGCCTGTGGTCCACGGGAAGGAAGTAACAAAATAAACACCGGATCTAAGATAATATTAAGAATCGCTCCTGATGCCATTATCCCCATAGCAATTCCCATACGCCCCTCGGCACGAATAACCATATTTGCTCCCTGCATAAAGTTTACAAATATCGAGCCAAGATAAACCGTCCTAAGATAAACAACTCCCATTTCAAGGACTTCACCACTTGCACCTGACAAACTAAGAAATTTGGGTGCAAATATTATCCCTACAAGCATTACTAAAGAGGAAAGTAAAATTACCAAAAATGCCAGATTCCCCATAATCTTGTCTATAGTTTCCTGATCCTTCTTGCCGACTGCTCTGGAAAGTACAGAACCGGAACCGATACCCACAAGTACGGCGATAGCATTGTTCACAAGAACAAAGGGTGAGGCTGCCGACACCGCACTCATAGCATCCGTGCCTACCATCTGACCTACATAAATTGAATCCACAAAGGCATAAAGCCCTACTATAAACTGCCCTAAAATTGCCGGAACACTTAGGCTTATCATCAATTTCCACGGATTTTCGGTAAGTAATTTATTTCGTACATCCATAATAAAAGTCCCCCTATAATATATTTTTATAACTCATTCAAGTTCAAACGATAATCACAACATTCTGCTATCAATTCTTCATCATGCGTAATAACTAACACAGTTTTTCCTTTGTTTACGGCATTTTTTAATTCTTTGGCTATTAACAACATATTTCTGCCATCAAGACCGCTGGTCGGTTCATCAAAAATCAATATTTTTTTAGCGCAAAGCAAGGCACAGCAAACGGCAAGTCTCTGCCTTTGTCCACCTGACAGCGACTGTGGGTGGGTATCTTTATACTCATATAATTGCATTCTTTTAAGAAGGGCTGCGGCTTCATTTATATTCTCCAGACTCTTTTCCATATTCAAAAGAAGCTCTTCTGCAACACTGTTTGTAAAAAACTGTGTTCCCGTATCGTTGGAACAATAATAAACCTCCCTATTAAGACCTCTGCGTGTATATTTTTTATCATCAATATAAATTTCTCCTTTAATACGCATAAGTCCGCTTAGCATATGTGCAAGAGTGGTTTTCCCTATGCCGTTATGTCCTGTTAACGCGGTTATACAGCCTTTATTGATAAAGAAGCTCAAGTTTTCAATTATCTTTTTTCGTTGCCTTATACAGGATATTCCTTTCACAGTTATCGCCGATGAAATGCCCGGTTCAGGTAAAGGCAGAATCGTAATTTTTTTTGCTTTTCTCCTTAATCCTAATTTAGCTCTGTCTTTTTCATCCATTTCCAAAAACTCTGTCTTCAAATATTCTTTTTTAATCTCCCCTCCTGACATATAGATATACCTGTCTGCAATATCTTCAAGCCAATCAAGGCGGTGTTCCGCAATAATCAGTGTACAACCGGACAGTTTTAACTCAGAAAGTACATTTTTAAGTTCTGCAATTCCCTTCAAGTCCAAGTTAGCAGTCGGTTCATCAAACACAAATACACGAGGATGAAGGGCATAAACCGAAGCAACCGCAGTACGTTGCTTTTCTCCGCTTGAAATAACATCGACAGGTATATTTCTAAGATGTTCAAGTTGCATCTTTTCTATTGCCGCATCAGTCCTACTCACTATTTCTTTGTGCGAAAAACCATAATTTTCACTAGCAAAAGCCACTTCCCCTGCAAGTTCTGAAGAAAAAAACTGTCTTCTCGGATCCTGAAATATACTTCCGACAATTTTTCCTATTTCATAGAGCGGAAGTTCATTTATATTCTTCTTATCAATATACACGAAACCCGTCATTTCTCCGCTATAATATGTAGGAGCAAGTCCGTTTATAAGACGGGTAATCGTGGTTTTCCCACAGCCTGACTCCCCTGTTAAAACAACACATTCTCCGTTTGAGACAGATAAATTTATACCATTTACACCATACTCACTTTCATTGTAAGAAAAAGAGACATTTTTTATTTCTATCATATTTTAATGCCTCCTATCCACAAATATGCTACAGTAACAACAACCCATAAAATCATTATGGCAATATCAGCCATACACATATTTTTCTCATAGTAACTTCCTCTTATTCCCGGTGTATCTGCTCCTCTTGCTGTTCCTGAGACAGAAAGCTGATCTGCTATCATCAATACCCTAAACAAAAACGGAATCAAGACATACTCACCTGTAATTAGCGGATGTCTGAATATATGTCTTATCCCTGTTAATCCCCTGTTTTTCATAGACAGATAAACACTTTTTAATTCAGACTTTACAGTAGGAAAAAAGCGAAACACAACAAGAATACCTAAAATAACAGATGTAGGCACATGTATCCTGCTCATAAAAGCCGAAAGCTCTCCCGGCGGTGTTGTCATTAAATCCCACGAACTAAAAAAAATCGGTGAGAGATTCCAAAACATAAGCACGTAAAATTCTGAAAATACATACATATGTAATCGCTGATAACGAATCAGATACAGTAATATTCCAAGTAAAATATAAAACAAGCCATAAGTAACTGTGATTTGCCATTTTTTCTGTATTATAAGTGTGAAAAAGCATACCAAAGTAAGAACATAGCTAAATATAACATCTTTACCCAATGACACCGCCACAATAGCACAAACAAGTGAACAAAGCTTAGCCTGCACTGTTAAAGAAAAAAACCTCATTATAACAGCCCTGCCTTTTTAAAATGTTTGTTCATCAGTTTATTTCCTATACAACTCCCAAGAAGCCCCATTCCTGTTGTAAAAATCAGAATAAATATAATCCGGCCCGGTACCGTATAATAATATACATACGAATCTATATAACTTTGTTCCATACCGCTTTTTACCGCAAAATCGTAGTAAGTATCCCAGAAAAACCAAATTGGCAGCAAATTCACCCCATTATACAAAAGGCTTGCAACTGTCCAGGATAATATTACCTGCTTAGGTTTTCTAAGTGAACTTTCCTTCCATAAAATAATTTCAGAAATTATTCCAATTAAAATAAAATATGGCAAAAGGTATAAATTGCCCATAAGAAAAAATATAGCTCCCAGAATAGTCATATAAACCAATGAAACAAAATGTTTACGTACTCTGTGTAAAAGCAGACAATACACAGGTCCGCATAAAAACATCGTAAGCCCTACGGATAAAGTCATACTGATAAAATGATTTGCCATGCATATCATATTTACAACCAGCTGTATCATAATAAGCACTATGCTGAGTAATACCGTAGTTATCACATCTTTTATTTGCAAGCCTTTATTTTCATTCATTTTCATATAGTAATATCTTCTCCTGTTTTTCATTTTCTATCTTGCTTTAAAGCAAAAATCACATCTTTTACCACCCATGCCCAAGGTCTGGCTTCTGTCAAACCTTAGTTTATCTATATTGCCAAACACAATATGATCACACAGGCAAAATATCTCGCAGATTTCCGGACAACCGAAAGACTTACAGGTATCTGCCCAAAGACATTTTAGAACATCCATAGAGCACTCCCTTATATTATCCGACCTGATCTTACTTATCCAGATTTCATCCCCCTTCATTCCTGTTCTCATAAAAAAGCGGAATACTCTGAAAAAACCGGGGATAATAAACATAGTTTTTAAAATACTATGATACTTGTGGGCACGATAAAAAGAATAGTCTTTTACCAGTTCTTTTGCTTTTTCTTTGGATATTTCATTATCTGTGAATACCTGATACAGGGCTATATTGGGGAAAATATTGCTCTGTTGCCTCTTTCTCTGTGTTTTAGTCCACCCCTCCTGCTCGGCTCTCCTGATAAGAGCCTTCATTTTTTCTTTATGTTCTGCTTCTATTCGTTCTAATAACTGTGCAGGTAACTTTCCTTTATAAAACTGTTTGTATTTCATATTTTAACTTCACCTACCTTCCAGCCTATGGCTTCTTTGCGAATGTCCACAAATTTCTTATAAATTCCTTCCTGTTTCATAAGTTCGCCATGAGTACCCTCTTCCGTTATCTGCCCTTTATCCAAAACAATAATCTTGTCCGCCCTTCTTACAGTATTAAGCCTGTGGGCTATCATAAGCAAAGTTTTATTTTTGGTAAGCTCTTCTATTGCTTCCTGCAATTCCTGTTCATTTTCCGGATCCACGCTTGCAGTTGCTTCATCTAAGATGACTACAGGAGCATCCTTTAATATCGCCCTTGCTATTGAAATACGCTGTTTTTCTCCACCTGAGAGGGTAGCTCCGTTTTCACCTATTTTAGTCTGATACCCTTCGGGAAATGCTGAAATAAAATCGTGACAACAGGCTTTTTTAGCAGCCATAATCACTTCTTCTTTGGTTGCATCAGGTTTTCCGAAGCGGATATTATTTTCAATTGTATCTTCAAATAAATAAACCTGTTGGAAAACAATGGAAAAATTTTTCAAAAGACTGTCGCAGGTATAATCTTTAACATTTATACCGCCGAGTAAAATCTCTCCCTTATCCACATCCCAAAATCTTGCAATCAGACTGCAAAGAGTTGTCTTACCTGAGCCTGAAGCTCCTACCAGAGCACAGCTTCTTCCCTGTGGTACAGAAAAACTTACATCTCTTATAACTTCATTTGTATCGTATGAAAATGAAATATTTTTAACTGTAATGTCATAATTATCAGGTGTTTGTTCCTCTCCCTTTTCATCTAAGAGCGGCATATCCGATATTTTTTCCAGTCTGTCAAGAGATGCATCTACCACTCTTGCAACTGCAGCTGTACTGCCTGCAAGCTCCACTGTGGAATAAATCATAAAACTCGCCACCAACAGCAGCAGGCATTTTTCAGCATCTATTCTTCCATTAAAAAAAAGATAAGGTGCCACAACAACAATAGCTGCTCTTATAAACTTAAATACTGTTTGAAAAGCCGCTGCAAGAGAAGAAAAAACTTTCTCCAAAACTATATTTGCTTCTGCACTCTCATAAATCGCATTATCTACTGTTTTTCCTGCCCTTTCTCCAAGTCCGAAAACTTTGACCACGGTCATTCCCTGAATATATTCCAAAATTCCTGTTACCAGCCCTGCCTGAGCTGCCTGCCTTCGAGGCGAATATTTTTCCCCTGCTTTCTGTGTACGGGCATAAATTATGAAAGATACCAAAATCCCCGCCATCATAAGCAGACCAATTCTCCATTCATAGGTCAATAGCCATATTCCGATGATAAAAGCATGTATAAAGCCGCCGGCTACTGCTTCAAGTATGGTAACAGAGCTTGTTTCCAAATCACCCAGAGTTGTTGTAACTGCCGCTGTAATATCTCCCATACGGTTGCTGCTAAAGTATCCCATAGGTGCACGTTTTAGCTTTTCACCAAGTTTCATTCTCCAGTCAGTACACATAGCAAAACTTCCCAAAGTTCTTTTCACAGCGGAGAGATTTATAAAAATCATCTTCCCTAAGATACTGAGTATCATAATTCCCAAAGAAATCCATATCACCTTATACGGCATTGTCCCACCTGAAGATGCTTTTAATATTCCTGACAAAACTGTGATAATTGCCATAATAGGAAGCATTTCAAAAAAGGAGTTACACATATGAAAAATAAATGACAGAATAAGGTTTTTCTTTTCACTGCCCGAAAAGTCTAACAACCGCTTAAACATTTTAATCATACGCTCTCCTCCTTCCTGTCGCTTGCACTTATATGTGCCTTCCATAGTTTATTGTAAAGCTCTGAATTTTCTAAAAGTTCCTTATGGACGCCTTCTGCTTCAATCTTACCATTATTCATTACAATTATTTTATCTGCATCAGTAATAGTAGAAAGCCTGTGTGCAATTACTATAAGCGTCTTACCCGCAATAAGTTCTCCTATGGAGCGTTGGATAATTGCTTCATTTTCAGGATCCGTAAAAGCTGTTGCCTCGTCAAGCACGATAACAGGACTGTTCTTTAATATAGCCCTGGCTATGGCAATCCTCTGTTTTTCTCCGCCAGAAAGGTTATTTCCTCCATCTCCGGCTACAGTATCATAGCCATTTGAAAGTGAAGTAATAAAGTCATGGCAGCTTGTCTTCTTTGCCGCCTTAACTATCTCTTCATCTGTTGCATCAGGCTTTCCGATACGTATATTTTCTTTTATAGATAAATGAAATAAATAATTATCCTGTGAAACATAGGCAATCTCCTTCATCACTTGTGACAAAGGAAGATTTCTCACATCCTGTCCTCCAATTTTGACAGAACCTTCACTTGCTTCCCAAAATGAAGCTATCAGACGGGCTATGGTAGATTTCCCGGAGCCGGACGGACCGACAAAGGCAGTAATCCCATTTGTTACTGTCTTAAATGAGATATTATGTAAAACTTCCGTATCTCCATAGGAAAATGAAACATCGGAAAATTCGATTTCATCATTTTTAAGCTTCACTTCCTCTTCGGGACGGTTCATTTCTTCCATTTCCAATAGTCCTGCAATTTCCTTTACGGTAGAATCCACCATCGCAAAACTGTCTGTGTAACGCAGAGCCTGTATTAGCGGAGCAATGAGTCCGAGAGAGAGAATTATACAGGATATAAAGTTTCCTGCAGTTATACTTCCATTTATGAAAAATAAACTTCCAAGTGGAAGTACTCCCAAAAGACTTGATGGAGCTATGGCAATTCCTGCCGCATAATAAGGATTTGTCTTTCGAAACCATTCCGATTTAGATTCTTCATTTTCCTTTATGGCATCCGTATATTTTTTATATGAGGTACTGCTTTGATTAAATGCCTTTATTACTTCAATTCCGCTAATATATTCGACTGTGGCGGCATCCATATTTTTGCCTGCAGCCAGAACTTTTGAATAACGCTTCTCATAGTCCTTCATCATGCCCATATAACAGATGAGTCCAAGAGGAAAGGTTGCAAATGAAATAAGTGCCAGCCTCAGGTCCAGACAGAAGAAATAAATAAGCATTAGCACAGGTATAAGAATATTGGCTGTAAGTTCAGGTATCATATGGGCAAGCGGTAATTCCAATTTTTCTATGGTATCAACAAGCATAGTCTTGAATTTCCCTGAAGGGATATCAAGTATAAAGCCCATAGGTACACGGGCAAACTTGGCTGTCAGATGTGTCCTAATATTTTTTAATACCATAAAAGCTGCCCTGTGAGAGCGTATTGTAGAAAATGTTGACAGATATAACTGCCCAAGATAACCTGAGAGAGCGATTAATGCCATTAATAATATTCCCCTCATACTATACTCTCCCGCACATATCTGAATTATGGCTTTAGAAACAGCAAGATATGGGATAATTCCCGCAGCCGCTCCAAGTACAGCAAGAATAACCGAACTTATAAGCAGTTTCTTACAAGGCTTTGCAAACTCAAGCAGATACTTTACAGAGCTTTTTTTAGTGATATTTTCTGATTGTTCCATAGTCATTCCCCTTTATATTATTAGTTTGGCCTAACCCATTCTCATATTTTTAAGGCTTATAAAAGCCTTAAAAGTCCGTCCCAGCCGGAATTAAAGAAAACCGCAAGTTCCTCTATGTAGCCAAGTGCCTGCTCCCTCGGCATGTCATGCACTACTGTTTCAAAGGCTGCAGTAAAGTATGCACTTGTAATCATGTGATGAAGTTCTTTACTTACCTCACCTTCAATCTTCCCATTTTCTCTTAGCATCTGATAGTATTTTTCGGTACGCTCCACATCAAGCTCCACCAAATCGTGAATATAATTAGCATATTTTGTACCTTCTGAGCAGCATATAACAAGTTTAAATTCTTCGAAATTGTCATATACATAATTTATAAAATATCTCAAATATTCAGTTGACAACTCTCTGCTGTTTGCTGTTTTGTCGTCAGCGATAAGCTCAAAATGAGCCTCCTGTGCATTCTTAAACATGGAAACCAGTCCGTCAGCCGCCTCTGATACAAGTGCTTCAAATAAGGCTGCTTTATCCGGATAGTATCCGTAAAAAGCTCCTTTGGTAAAACCTGCTTCTGCTACAATTTTTCTAAGTGAAGCGTCTTTAAATCCCTTGTCTAAGAACTCTTTTTTGCCCACTTCCAGAATCTTTCTCTGTGTTTCTGATATAGTCATATCTTATTTCTCCAAAATTTCCTATCAATAAAATATACCAGTGGTATATTCCACTGGTATATTAACATATTTTTTGTTTTTAGTCAACTAAGAGAAATCTTCCCGCTCTCTTTTAGCTGTTCTCCCTCTTCCAAGTAAATAAATTTATTACTCGTTGCTTCAGCCAAAAGCAAATCATGTGTAATAATGATAACTACTTTTCCTTTCTCAGAAAGGAGTTTTACCCACCTTATAATTGCACATAGTCCATCTCCATCCATTCCGCTTGTCGGCTCATCTAATATATAAATATCAGCATCCGAATAATATGCGGACGCCAATATAACTCTCTGTTTTTCTCCACCTGACAAAGAAGCCGGATGTCTATCTTTCAGTTCCATCAACTTAAAAGTATTTAGGCTTTCTGTTAAATCTTGTTTTAGTTTTTCTGTTACTTTCTTACCAAGCGCTACTTCTCCTGAAACAGAATCTGAATACAGTTGATAATCTGCATCCTGCATAACAAAATAACAAAATTTGTTTCTTAATTTACAATTTGATATTTTACCTTTATATTTGATTGTTCCTGTTTTTTCTCTGAGAAGCCCGCTGATAACCCTACATAATGTAGTTTTTCCTGCTCCGTTATTACCTAAAAGCGAAACAACTTCTCCTTTATATAATTTCAAATTTATGTTATCAATTCCTGAATTTGTCTTTTTATAATGAAATGACAACGATTGAATATCTAAAAGCGGTTCCTTATCATCTTCGATATTATTATTTATATTTTTTACTACTGTTTTAGGCCTTAACCCAATGCCGGCTAATCTTTCATCGTTAAGGTTCTCAAATTCGTTTTTTGTCCAAATTTCCTCTAACTTACCTTTATTTATATATAAAAATCGATCCGCCACCTCCTTGAATGAGTCAAGTCGATGTTCGCTTATGATAACAGATATTCCTTTTTCTTTAATTTTTTTTATTATTTCTATCAATATCTTAGTCCCTTGAACATCTAAATTAGATGTCGGCTCATCCAATATTAAAACTTTTGGTTGTAATATCAAAGAAGATGCAATTGCAACTTTTTGTTTTTGACCACTGGATAACTCGTCAATATTTCTTGACAGCAGTTCTTCAATCCCGATAAATGCCGAAATCTCATTAAGCATTTCTTTTATTTTATTCGAGGGAATTCCGATATTTTCTGCTGCAAAACAAATTTCATCCTGAACGGTATTCATAAAAAATTGACTTCTCGGATCTTGAAAGACAACACCAAACAACTTTGCACGCTCTTCCGATTCCAATTCAGCAGGAATTCGTTTATCCACTTCAATTTTCCCCTGCAATGTTCCCTCATAAAAAACAGGAGCCAAGCCACTTACTGCACGTAAAATCGTACTTTTTCCTGAACCTGATTTTCCACACAGAATAATACATTCTCCCGGTTTTATTGAAAAACTAATATCCTTTATAGATGAATCACCATCCTTATAAGAAAAATATACTTTTTGAAATTCTATCATTGCTACACCTACACCCCAAAATATATTAATCCTATTGCAGTTCCATACACTATAACTCCAAATACATCTTTTAGACCAAAACTCACATCATATATGCATGTTCTGTTTTTATCTGCATTTAATCCTCTCAGCTCCGCTGTGGCACCAAGTTCGTCTGACAACTTTATACATCTGATTATCAGCGGAATAATAAAACACTCGTATGCCAAAAACGGATGTTTGGCATAGTCCAGCCAACCACCAAATATCCCTCTGGCTTTCATTCCATTTTTAATAGCTACACTCTCTTTACTCAAAACCGGGAAAAATCTTATCATAATACAAATCATCACTATAATAGATTTAGGAATTTTTAATTTCTGTAAACTTGACATAAGTTCACTAGAATTACCCACGACTATACAGGTAACTACCATTATAAGAGGTATACTTCTGGCTAACATATTCAATATGATATACATTAAGGCTATCTTACCCGCAAACAAACTTGCCAGTGCAATCATAGCTATGTATGTAATTACGGATTTGACAGCCTTTTTATATTCTCTTATATATATTAATAAGAGTGCGTTTAACGCAACACTTAAATGTATTTGATTATTTTTGTAAAACAAAAACCAAAATATTGTTGATACTGCTAATAAGATAATATATGTTCTATTATCTAATTTTCTCATTTATACCAGCTTTGCCTTTTCTATATGTTTTTTCAAAAGTTTTTGTCCCACAATAAATCCGATTGCAGATAACACGATTGTTATTACTGTAATCAATAAAAGCATATCCCAAGAGCCATAAAATCTAACCAAAGTCTTAATCCCATCTTCTGTATAGCTTGCTTTTAAGCTGTTTAAATATTGTTCCTTAAAGAAGAACATAGGGATCGCACTGCCAAGAGCATACAATGCCCAATATACAGAATATGCAATACCATTTCTCTTTGGAGTTTTGTAAGTATTTTCTCCACTCATAATTATTTCACATATGATACCTACTACAATCATTACAGGCAAAAACCAAGGTGAGCCCATTACAGTTATAAATAATCCGCCAAATGTTCCGGTAATTAAATAGATCCCTCTTTTAGCAACCTTACTTGACATTACTACAAAAACAGGTCCACAAAGCAGCCCCATAATACCTACATAAAACAAATAGTCAAATGCCGGTGTTGTCAACATCATAGTACACATTTTTGTAGCAAGCATTATTACAATCATTGCTATATTAAATATAGACAATGTAATAATATCTTTCATTTTCAGTTTGTTTTGTCTTTCGTTATTCATTTTATATTTCCTCCTTAATTTTACCCAAATTGGGATTTTACTTAGATTGAATATGAATTATTATTTGTTTTTATTGATTGATAACAGCGAGTGCTAACAGTGTTATCTTTTTCTTAAAAAATTTTCCTTAATATCCTCTAACAGTTTTCCAACCTCCGGAAAAAAAACGAGACACAAGTCTTGCATTCTCAATCAATTCATCCTTATTTTCTGAATGCAAAACCGCTTCTGTAAGCGCTAAAAAATGAGAATGATTAATTATATGAAATCCTTTATTACTAATATGCTCATATGAATTATCCGTCTCAGAATAAACTTCCTGCATTTTTATTCTTGTATCGTCTTCCATCTCTGTTAATTTCTCAAGAAAATTTGCATACGATGAGCCGAAAGAGCCATTAATCAGTAACGCATACATTTCTTTATTGTCAAAAAGAAATAGTGCAGTTTCCATTGTACCGTCAATATGAACTTTAGCTACTGTTTCTTCCTGATTTGTCTTAATCCCATTAATAGACACTTTTTCATACTTTAAGAAATTGTCTATTATTTTATTTGCTATCGGAGAAACAATCGCCTCAAATAATTCATTCTTATCGCTAAAATGTCTATAAAAAGCTCCTGTAGTTACACCTGCATCTTTACATATATCTCTTAAACCGGCTTTTTCAAAACCGTTTTTAAGGAAGTGCTTCTTTCCACAATCCAGTATTTTGGTATGAGTATCATCAAAATTACTTCTAATCACCAAATTTCACCTCCCATCTCTGATAACACTGTCATCAGTGTATCATATCATTACTTACTTTTCAATATGATAATGGCAAAAACTCTCTTTAGGATAATGCGTGCTAAAGATAATGTTTAACAAACTCCGGATCTTCTAATGCACTTTCCAGGATACGGCTAAGGATTGAAGTATAACCTTTACCCAGAGATTTTGCCTTATTAAGTGCCTGCCCGGATAAACGCAAGGTAACTGTCTGTTTTTGCCTGCCTATTTTCTTCTCATCAGAAATCCTCTTAAACTTTGATAATTCTTCCTCAGTAAAAACAGGATACTCATCATCTTCAAAAACAGGTAATTTCCTCGCCTTTTCAAGCATTTTAATCTGTTCAGGTGTAGGTTTACAGGTAACATCAATATTTTTAATCATTATAATAAGCCTCCTCTTCCAATCTGGTAGCTAATCTCGCTGATATAATCCTTATACTGTTTTTTCTTTCCGTATATACTACCATTACAACGACCGCAATTCCATTGATTTTCCCAATAGTTATATACCTATCTTCATTTATAGAATGTAATTCATCATATTTTTCTATACGATTATCATCGCCAAAAACAAGGGCTGCCATACTAAAATCTATACCATGTTTAGCAGCATTTATTCTTTCTTTTTCATCATCCCATTCAAAAAGCATGCATTCTCTCCTTTAATATTTACTATATAACAATGTATTACAAATTGCAATACATTATTCAGAGCAAAAAAGACAGCAAATCTTCCGATTCACTGCCTAATTTTTAACCTTATCAGCTAAACATCAATTTTCTTTATAACAAATGACATACACCTTCACATTCTCACTTCCTTCATACAGAGTTAAATACAGAGATATTTTGACCGTTAATCTTAATATTTTTACAATACAAATGTATAACAGCCTTATCATTGCTGCCGCTTACAAAAGATTCTACTTTTTCTTTCTTTTAGCATTCACAATCATAAATAGTATAAATAAAACCAGCCATAAACCTAAAAATGCTGCAATTATTAAAGTTATGTTCATAACTTTCCTCCTCCTTGATTTTTCAAATTTTACTTATTCTTTTCACCCTTCATCACTATCATTTCAGAGTCCTTTAAATGACAATAAAGCTTTCCCTCCTCTGTATAAGTCTCAAATACACCTACAACTTCAATATCTGTATCATCCTTGGGAAAATCATCAGGATATTTAAACTTCTCCTTTGTCGCAAACTCAATTCCCTGACTACAGCAACCTGCTGCATCAGATATAAAACAATAATTATAGTATTTTTTTGTCGGTTCAAAAAATGCTGACAAATACTGCCCTTTCATTCTAAATTTTTTACCTTCAAAATCTTCCGGCTGAGTCATCATCAGATACACCGTAGCATACACCATATCACTTCCCATAGTGGTCAGATCATAATCTATACCGGCTATCGCCTTCTGATTCCTTGCTTTTTCAAGCTTAGCTTCAAAATCCGAAGTATCTCCCAGTACCTGTCCATTCTCCGTGACAATCTTGCCCTCTATATCCGTATCAGAGTCTGTCGCTGCCTTTTGCTCATCTTCAAGCTTTTTAACCTGCTCATCTATTTCTTTATTAACCTGATTGCTTATAGCCTTTTCCACTATATTCTGTTTTTCAATCTTAGTCCCCGCCTGTCCTTTATTACAGGCTGTAAATGTAATAATTACTCCCATACTTACAAATAATAAAATTCTTTTTTTCATACCTTATAGCCTCCTAAGGTAATTAAAACAAATATTTGTGTTTAAATGGTGAGCAAATTATCCTTTAACTCTGCCTATAATCGCACAAATAAAAAATGCAATCATATCAGCTGCTACTATTGTAGAACCTACCGGCGTAGAAGCTAAGATTGAAATCAACATTCCTATTATAGCACAAATTACAGATAAAGATGCAGAAAAGATAACCACACCCTTAAAGTTTTTGATGATTCTCATAGCCGAGAGTGCAGGGAATATTATCAAGGCTGAAATTAGAAGTGAACCCACCAGATTCATTCCCAAAACTATGATTACAGCTATAATTATGGCTATCAAAAGATTGTATCTGTCTGTCTTTACACCGGTTGCCTTTGAAAAATTTTCATCAAAGGTAACCGCAAAAAGTCTATTGTAAAACAAAACAAAAAATACCATTACAAGTACGGAAAATACTATGCAGACAATAACCTCTTCCTTACTTAATGTAAGTATTGATGTAGAACCGAAAAGAGTGGTACACACATCTCCCGATACATTTCCCTTTGTATTAAATATATTCATCAACATATATCCGATAGCCAGTGCTCCTACAGAAAGCATAGCTATAACCGCATCACCCTTTATAGAGCTGTTCTGCCCTGTTTTAAGAAGGAAAACCGCTGTTATTATAGTCACGGGAAGAATGATTATCATTTTGTCGGTAAGTCCTATCACACTTGCTACCGCCATAGCTCCAAAGGCTACATGAGAAAGTCCGTCACCTATATATGAAAATCTTTTAAGCACCAGAGTAACTCCCAAAAGTGATGAACAAAGGGCTATAAGTACACCTACTATAAAGGCATAAATTACAAATGGAAATTGAAGATAATACTCCAATTTTTCTAAAATTTCTACCAAAATTACTCCCTTCTATACTCCAAGGCTTTCTCTTGCATCACTTTCAAGATAATCCTTCTTACTTCCAAAGAAAAGCTGACCTTTACTACCTATATGAAGCACATTTCCCGCCTCATTTTCTATTGCTGCCAAGTCATGTGAAACCATAATTATAGTCACACCCGACTTATTTAATTCACTTATAAGTCCATAAAATTCTGCCGTTACCTTAGGATCAAGCCCACTTACCGGTTCATCTAAGAGAAGCAGTTTATCCGTTGCACAAAGTGCCCTTGCAAGCAAAACTCTTTGTTGCTGTCCTCCCGAAAGATTACGATAGCATTTCTTTTTAAGATCCATAATATGAAGTCTTTCAAGGTTTTCTTCAGCTCTTAGTTTATCCTCTTTTCTATAAAATACCCTGTTTCCTATCCTTGAAAGATTGCCGGATAAAACAATCTCCCACACAGAAGCCGGAAAATCTTTTTGTGCCAGACTCTGCTGTGGGAGATAGCCTATTTCATACGGAAGAAGTCCATCACCGTAAATAATCTCTCCCGACACAGGTTTCATAAGTCTTAGCAGAGTTTTCATAAGAGTAGATTTGCCCGCTCCGTTTTCTCCGATTACATAGAGATAATCACCCTTTTTCACCTTAAAATTGATACCTGTAGCTACAAGCTGATCCTTGTAGCCAAGTTCAAGATTATTACAAGTGATAAACGCCATACTTTGTTTCTCCAAATCTATATATATTTAATATTATTCACACCATAAGTCATATAACATTTACTTCAAAATTAAATATTAAATATCGTTTTAAAGCTGTGACTATATGATGAATTACCAAATATCGTAATTAAACTTATAGTTTAATTACGATATTCCATTAACAATTTATTCTTATTTAATCACTGACAAAAGAGCTTTCAGGTTACTTTCCATAATAGAAAGATATGTAGCACCATTTGCAATATCATCAGCAGTAACGGACTGCATAGAATTCATTTCAACTATCTTCTGATCTTTAGCATTAGTTGTTTCAACTATCTTCTTTGCTATTTTCCGGTCAGAATTTTCAATAACCATAATATTATTCAGTTTAAGTTCATCTGTCTTTTTTGCAAGGAAAGCCACTGTTTCAAAGCTTGCCTCTGTTTCTGCACTACAACCTACAAAAGCTGCATAATATTTAAGACCGTAATCATCAGTTAAATAACGGAATGGGAATCTGTCACCAAAAATTACTGTTTTCTTCTTAGCTTTTTTTACTGCCGCAAGATATTTTGAGTCAAGTTCACTAAGTTTAGAAGTGTATTCCGCAGCAGTTCCCGCATAATAATCTTTATTTTCAGGATCAATAATCTGAAGCCTTGATGCAAGCCCATTTACAAGTGAAGAAGCATTTCTTAGTGAAAGCCATACATGCTCATCATACTCTTTTTCATCATGATGATGTTCATGGTCATGGTCTGCATCTTCTTTATGCTCATGGTCGTGATCCGCATCCTCTTTATGCTCATGGTCATGATCGTGATCATGAGCCGCATCTTCCTTATGCTCATGGTCGTGATCCGCATCCTCTTTATGCTCATGGTCATGATCGTGATCATGAGCCGCATCTTCCTTATGCTCATGGTCGTGATCATGATCCTGCATACCCTCTACAACTTCCTCTTCCTTTACATCATTTCCAAGTGCCTCAAGAAGGTTTACAACCTGCATTTTATCATTCTTACTCTCTTTAAGTGCATCGTGAACCCAGCCATCAGACTCACCACCAACATACACAAAAAGGTCACAGTTTGCAATCTTTGCTATATCTTCAGCTGTAGGCTGATAGCTGTGAAGGTCAACACCCTTATCCATAAGATAAGTGATTTCATAATTATCTTTCTTATCTCCTACAAGCTCTCTTATCCAATCATACTCAGGGAAAATAGTGCAAACTACACTAAGTTTCTTATCTGTATCATCTGTCTTATTCTCGCTTGTGGTACTTGCAGTACTTTTATTGGTTATGCTGCTTGTAGCGGATGTCACTGATTTTGAGCCTGACTTAGTTTCTGTCTGTGTCTTTCCACAACCTGCAAATATTCCACACACCATTACAGCCATAGCTGTAAGCATTATTACTCTCTTTTTCATATCTTCTCCTTTGTTATCTATTTTTGCAACTCAGTCGCAATATTTCAAAGGATAAAATACTACTCTTTTGCAAATTTGTCAAGGGGCTTTATTATATTTTTGACAGGATTATCTCATAAGCCATTCCGCTATCGTATCCACACATACTCCTGTTGCATACCTATCCTGATAAGCGTAATCAGGCGAATCCACCCAGGCTGTACCTGCTATATCTATATGAAGCCAAGGTTTCTTTTCAGCAAAGTTTCTTATAAAAAGCCCTGCAGTTATCGTACCACAAAATTTTCCACCGATATTTTTTATATCTGCTATATCACTTTCAAGCATTTTTTCATGTTCTTTTCCAAATGGAATACGAGCATGTTTTTCTCCGGTCTTTAAGGATGCTTTGTAATATTCTTCCCACATTTCATCAGAATCTGTAACCACTCCGCCTATGGTAAAGCCGTACATACTTACAACTGCACCTGTAAGGGTTGCAATATCAAGCACTCTTCCTGCCTTTTCATCTCGTACCGCATAGGTAAGTGCATCAGCTAGGATGAGCCTTCCTTCTGCATCTGTATCACAAACTTCTATTGTCTTGCCGCTGTAGGAAGTAAGTACATCACCGTCTACATAGCTGTCCGGTGCAATTTTATTTTCTACGGTCGGAACAATGGCTGTTACATTTACTTTTGCCTTTAGTTTAGCAAGTATTGTAATAGCTCCGACTACCGCTGCCGCACCGCCATTATCCCCTCTTATGCCCGCCATAAACTGTGAAGGTTTGAGGCAGTATCCGCCCGTATCCACAGTTACACCCTTGCCAACTATAGCTGTGATATCTTTAGACTTAGGATTTCCTTTATATCTTAGCACTACAAGATAAGGAGGAAATGTACTGCTTTCCCCTACTCCGAGTATACCGCCCATTTTCTTTTTTCTAAGTTCTTCTACCGATAAAATTTCAACTTCTATGTCTGTATCTTTTACAAATTCAGCTATCTCTTCGCTAAATTCTTTTGGATGAAGGAAATTCGCCGGGGCATTTACCATGTCTCTTGCAAATATTATGCTGTCGCTTATTATCTCAGCTTTTTTAAGAAGCGGCTCTATATCAAGCTTTGTGCCCGTTATACCTATCTTTATATTTTCTTTCTTAACTTTACTTTTATATGTCCTTGCAGGCTTAACTGAAAGATAAATTCCCTTGGCAAAACTTACAAAGCTTTCTTTGTTAAGCCTAAGACTTTCTATATTAAAGCTATACTCTTTTATCTCATACTTTTTAAGCTCCTTGCAAGCTTTTGCAGAAATTTCCATAGATATAACCGGGTCTTTTACATTTTCCCTGCCAAGTCCTACCAAAAGTATCCTCTTACCCTCTTCTAATGGAATAAGTAGAGTTTCAAGGTATTCAGCCTTAAAAATATCCTTTACCTTACTTTCATACGGATAATTTTTTTCTGTATTTTTTATGTATATTATCTCTGTATTCCCTATATTCCCTAAACTTATCTCCATTTACTCCTCCCTAAGAAATATTTCAACTACTGTATCCGTTTCATCAGGAAGCGGATAGCAGTCTGCAGCATTAGGTGAAAAGAAGAAGAAAGAATGCTCCGAAAACTCTTTCAAATTCCAGTAGAAAGTTTCATCTATAACGGAATTATCCTTTACAAAACGCATTTTTTCTATTTTCCCTGCCATATTAGGAATACAGATTGCTCCTGCCTGCTCCTCCATTACATGTGCATAAAGAATATTTCCTTTTCTTGTAAATCTTCCCCACTCAGGCTTAGGAAGCTCTGCATAACCGCAGTCATAGATACTTCTTCCGTTCTGCTTCATCCAAACGCCTACCTCTTCAAGTATCTTTACTGATTCTACAGGAATTTCACCCTTGGCATCAGGTCCTACATTGAGTAGGAGATTTCCACCCTTGCTTACACATTCAACAAGCATTCTTATAACCATTTTAGCCGATTTATAGTGCTTGTCATAAGAGCAGTAACCCCAGTGATTATTAAGGGTTATACAAGCCTCCCAAGGCAATGGATTACCTGCCGTATCCCTTATTCCTGTAGGCGGTATCATCTGCTCAGGTGATGCGAAATCTCCTGAATAAGTAGTTGGCTCTAAAGTCTTAATAGAACCCGCATCCTCACCGCTCCCCTCAAGTCGGTTATCTACTATTATATGAGGTTGAATTAAGCGTACCATTTCCATAAGCTCTTTAGCCTTCCATTTATCGCACTTCATATCTCCGTAAGAAAAGTCAAACCACATAAGGTCAAGATGACCGTAGTTAGTCAGCAATTCCTTAATCTGTCCAAACATAAACTCTAAATAGCGATCAAAGTTTCTATTTTCATTACTGCACTTTTCATTGTTACGCATTGGATGATACATATCGCCAAAATGTGGAAAATCTTCATGTCTCCAGTCAATTATAGAATAATAAAGACCTACCTTTATTCCTTCTTCCCTGAAAGCCTCTAAAAATTCTTTTACAAGGTCTCTTTTACAAGGTGCTTTTACCGAATTAAAGTCTGTTAATTTTGTATCAAAGAGGCAGAATCCGTCATGGTGCTTGGCTGTAAGTACTGCGTATTTCATACCTGCTTTCTTTGCAAGCCTTGCCCATTCCTTAGGATTATAATTCTCTGTAGTAAACTCGTCAAAATAAGCTTCATATTCTTCCTTAGGTATTTCATATACACTTCTTACCCACTCCCCCCTTGCAGGAATTGCATAAAGTCCCCAGTGGATAAACATTCCAAATCTTGCACTATTATACCATTTTGTACGCTCTGTCCTGTCTTTAATAACCTGATTCATATTTATTCCTCCTCTAAGTAAGAGCATATTTTAAGTAACATGTCTGCTGTGCCTACATTGTAACCTGCCGTAGCATAAACTCCCTTACCTTCTTTATTTACTAAGCAGATAAGAGGGTAAAGTCCTGGTTCAAGGTATAACTCTCTTGCCAGTTTTCCTGTTTCCGTATCAAATGCTTCAAACAGGATTTCTTTATTTACAATCACCTCACTAACCCTCTTAATATTGACATCTTCAAGTTCTTTTTCATTTTTTACCACAAAATATATCTTCGTTTTAAGTCTGTTAAACAACTCCTTTTTATCAAAAATCTCGTTTAAAATATGCTCTGTAGGCTCAGCCTTTGCATTAAGCCAAATAAATACCCCGTTACCGGCTTTTGTAAGATTTTTAATTGAAGTCTTTTCTGCATTTTCCTTCTCAAAGTATATATTTCTTATAGGATAGTCTGAAAGCAGGTCATTTATTTTAGCCACATAAAATGCCACAAGAAGTTTAGATGTTTTCCCTTCTTTTACATCTACAATTACAGATTTTACAAATATATTGCCATTTGGAAGTCTGTTACCTGTTATAAGTCTATAAGTTCCGATACTAAGTTCTACTATATTACCTGACTTTTTAATATCTTCCATATCTAAACTTAAAGGCTCATACTCATTATCTGTAAATTTAGACAGTGAGAAATTTTCATAATAACTCCAATGAATATCCTTAGCAAATTCAAACTCCAACTTCCCTTTAGGACTCTCCTTTGAAATTTCTATAGCAGTAAATTCACCATTTAAGTAAACTTCCATAGTTTCATCATTCGGATTAAGCCTTGCAGGAACACCAAGACTTCTTAAAATCTGAATAAAAATTACTCTCTTTGACCTTGCACCTGCATACCCCGACCAATAAGCTCCATAAGCCGTACTTATTAAGCTTGTGTATTCAAGTTCAGGCTTTTCTTTAAGCTCTGAATCAACCCTGCTAAACAACTCTCTTATTCCGTCAATATCCGATACCTTCATTCCCTTAAATTTTTCTGAAAGATATTTTCTAAACGGAACTATCTTTTCATAAGAAACCCTTGGACAAAGAACATATTTATAAAAAATGTCTCTAGGATATTTTTCATAAACATTAATGTCCGTATATAGACAATGTTCAAACAATGTATAGGCAGATGTATCCTGATAGTCCTTAATTTCAAGGCTTTTAAGTATTTCCGCCTTCCACTCTGCAGGAATTTCATTAACTTCTGCCAAAAACTTTTGCAACTCGTTTTGGTTGCCGCAAGACTTAGAAAGAATCCCAAGCAAAGTCTTTTTGTCTTCCTTATTAAAACCTTCTACTGCTTTATTTGCAGCTTCTCTATCAAACAGTCCTTCTTCTTTGTCTGCTCTTTTTTTAGCCTCTTTCTTTTTTCTTTCCTCTGCTTTGTCTGATTGTATCTGTTTTTTACTATTTTCGCTATTAAGAATACCGGGTGCTCTCATAACAAAGCAGTTTTCTACCTCCTTGTAACCCTCCTTACTAAGCTTTAATTCTACACTTGTAGTACTTTTTGTATCTATAAGAATTTCACCATAACTATCAACACTGCTTGCAGATATTATAAGACTTCCACTACCTGTTTTAAGCTTTGTAATACCGTTTTTATCCGTACAGGTTACAGCTATATCTCCAAGGATGCTGTAATTTATCACCTTAAAATGTACCTTTGTATCAGGAAGTGCATCTCCGGTTTCATTTACAACCTTCACCGTAATTTCCTTAGTAGGTGCATAGGTACTTAGAGCATTTACAGCGACCGGTATACCACCTCCTGCATTTACATCTTTTTCAAGTTCAGGATTGTAGCACCTTGCATGTACCATCATAGCCCTTTTTGAAGCATTTAAAAACCAGCCTTGATTTAGTTCATCTTCCGGCTCACAGGCTCCCAAAAAATACCACTTTCCATCACACCATACCTCTACCCAAGCATGGTTATCATCGCAATGTGACCAAAGCGGTACATAAACCTGTCTGGCGGGAATACCGACACTTCTAAATACTGAAACTGCAAAGGTAGACTCCTCACCGCAGCGTCCATAGGTATTGTTATATACTGTAATCGGACCGGCTGTTCTATTATCGGTAGTTCTGTAGGTTACTTTGGATGAACACCAATAATTAAGCTCTATTACAGCCTCTTTCATTGACTTACCTTTTATTAAATTAGAAACTTCTCTATAGAAAAAACTTCTGTTTTCAGAAATATCTTCATTATTTATCCTTGCTCCAAGTACATATTCAGCAAATATTTCTTCGTCTATCTTCCCCTTAAACTCACCCTCCTTAAAAAGAAAAGCTCCCTGCCTTGCAAAATCAAGAAAGGTGTCGGTAGTATAATCTCCTATATCGCTAAGAGGCATAAAGGCATAAAGATAGTAAAGAGCCTCCATTACATCACTGTTTTCTCTTTCTGCCGCCTCATCCAATTCTTTCTCCAATAAAGTAAGTTTAAGTTCTTTTATTCGATAATCAAGTTTGTTAATAATTTTTTTATTAAAATCTTTTGAAAACATAGTCCCTCCTGTTTCAAAATTTCTATAACTCCTTTAGTACCTTTATGGCCTCTGCTATCTCTTCTTTAGATGTCTCCCAGATATCGTATTCGCTAAGTGATGGAAGTCCCATACTTACTTCTTTTTTTCTATATATCATTCTGCTGTCTATAACCTTCTTTCCGGACATATGATAGTTTTTTCCACCGCTTATTTCAAATACTTTTTTTATTGCCCCCGCATTTACTCCGGCTCCAATTAAAATATTTATATCATTACCCGCTCTTTCTATAAGTTCTTTTAAAAGTCCGGCTCCCTCTACACAGTTTCCCTTCTGACCGGAGGTAAGGATTGTATCAATGCCCAACTCTTTTGCTTTTTCTAATACACTAAAAGGTTCTCTGCACATATCAAAGGCTCTGTGAAGCACTGTTTTTGTGCCATTTGCAGCCTCTATAAACTTCTTTACAGCAGTCACATCTAAATCACCTTCAGGGGTTAAAGCTCCTACAACCACTCCATCAGCCCCCGCCTTGGCAAATTCTTTTACAGAGTTACACATTTCTTCAATTTCATTATCTGTATAACAAAAATCTCCAAACCTGTTCCTTATAAGAACATGAATCGGCAGGTCAGTATTTTCCCTAACCTGCCTGAATAATGTTAAGCTTGGAGTTGTACCTCCTATTATAAGGTTGGCACAAAGTTCAAACCTTGTCGCTCCGCCTTTTTCACCGTTTATAGCAGACTCCAGTCTGTCTACACAACATTCCAAAATATAATTATTCATATTTAACCTTTCACAGCTCCTACCATTACACCCTTAACCAAATGTTTCTGAATAAGCGGATAAAGCAACATTACAGGAAGGGATGCTACTACTATTGTAGAATATTTAAGAAGTTCTGACATTCCCTGCAATTTTGCAACCGCCGAAGCATTACCTACTTTTGTTAAGTCTACCTTATTTTGAATAAGTATTTCTTTCATTACTATTGTGAGCGGCTGAAGCTCTTCCTTATACAGATAAAGCATCGCATTAAAATAATCATTCCATTTTGCAACTCCGTAATAAAGCACAAGGACTGCAATTATCGGCTTACTAAGCGGTATAATTACCTTTATCATATACTTAAAAGGCGTACAACCGTCCATCTGTGAGGCCTCATAAAGTTCATCAGGAATGGAGTTTACTATATAAGTCCTACATATTATCATATTATAAGTAGACATAGCGGTAGGAATTATCATAGCCCACCTTGTACCCACAATATTAAGGCTTTTTGCAAGAATATATGAAGGTACTATACCACCACTGAAATACATTGTAAATATAAAAAACATAGCTATAGCACCCCTAGCCCTGAATTCTTTTCTTGAGAGAGGATAGGCACAAAGAATAGTCATTACTATATTTACCGTTGTTCCTACAACAAGATAAAATATTGAATTTGCAAATCCTGTAAGTATCTTGGCATTTTGAAAAACTGCCTGATACCCTCTTAATGTAGGTTCTACAGGAAGCAAAAGTACCTTACCGCTGATAACAGCCTGCGGACTTGAAAATGAGGCTGACACTACATAGATAATCGGATAAAGCACTATCAAAAATATAGCTGTAAGTACAACATAGTTTGCAACTGTAAATGTTTTATCCCCTATACTCATATATCTAAATTTTGCATTATCCATTATATCACCCCTTTACCATAAACTGTTCGCCGTGATTCTCTTGCACATCTTATTCACAATTATAAGAAGTACAAAAGCTACAACTGACTGGAAAAGTCCGGCAGCGGTAGAAAATCCCACATTGGAGTTAACTACGCCCACCTTATATACAAAGGTTGATATAACCTCGGATACTGAAGCATTTAATGAGTTTTGCATAAGAAATACCTTATCAAGACCTATGCTCACTATGCCTGCACAGTTAAATATCAGCATAATTATAATAGTTGGAAAGATTGCAGGAATATCTACATGGAGTATCCTTTTAACTCTGTTTGCTCCATCAACTATAGCCGCTTCCTGAAGTTCTTTACTTACCCCTGAAAGAGCTGCCAAGTATATAATTGAAGCATAACCGGCTGACTGCCATACTCCGCTCCATACATAAAGATGTCTGAATATACCCGGATTGCCAAAGAAGTTAACCGGTTCAAGACCTATTTTTTGTAAAAGAACATTGATTATACCGCTCCTAAGATCCATCATCTGCATCATCATACCTACAAGTACAACTATAGATATGAAATAAGGTGCATAAGTAACCATCTGCACAGCCTTTTTATATCTCTTAGCCCTCATTTCATTTATTCCTATTGCAAGAATGATAGGTACAGGGAATGATGCTAAAAATGAATATACACCAAGAATTAAAGTATTTTTTATTACTAAAACACTGCTGGTTGAAGTCAAAAATTGTTTGAAATATCTAAGCCCCACCCATTCACTTCCAAATATTCCCTTTCTTATGGAAAAATCCTGAAAAGCAAGAATTATACCTGCCATAGGCACATAGGCAAATATTATAGCATATATAATCGGAACTGCTATAATAAGCCAAAACTGCCAATTAGCAGATTTAATTTTATTGCTCTTATTAACTGCTGTACTTCCTTTAGCCATAGTTACACCCAAAAATCCTTTCTGCCTGCTTAATTTGAAAAGAATCCTGCAGCAAACACTCCCAGGTACTGAAATTCTCAATTATATCTAAGAAGCTGTCCTGTTTATGTGGACAGCTTCTTTTTATCATAAGTTCATTCCAAGTATTACTTAGATTGTCTGTCGTATGCAGCCTGATATGTCTTTAATATTTCTTCAAGCCCCGACTTGTTAAGTGCATCCTTATAGCTATCCCATTCTGCATCTATATCTTTTGTTCCTGTTATAAAAGCAACAGAATTTTCTTCAATGAGTTTCTCCAACTCAACTGCCATTGTAGAAACTGCCGTACTCTCCTCATCTGTAAGTTTAAGCTCCGAAAGATTTAAGAACTTTGTATTGTTTGAGTAAGGCTCATAAAGATTTTTTGAAGCATCAAACAAAAGCTTCTCAAGTCCTGCCGGTGAATATGGATCTACATCCGCATCTACCGCCTGCCCTAAACGGTAAGGTGCAGGAGCAACTCTAAGGCCTACATCCTGCCAGTCGTGGTTCTGAGGATCTGATGAATAAAGATTAAGTACTTCATAAAGTGCAGGCTCACCATTTAAGCCAACCTTACCTTCAGGTTTAAGTACCCAGTCCTTACCTTCTTCAGCACCGTACTGTGAGCAAAGGTCACCTGTTTCACTATAGAAAAAGTCTACCCAGCGAAGAGCCGCTTCAACATTTTGGCACTTATCAGTAATGCAGAAACCGCCTGAACCAAAGCCTGCATTATGTATTGTCCAAGCAATCTGAGTTCCGTCAGGTCCTTTAATAGGAGCCATCGGTACATAATTTCTATACAGTTTGTTGTTGCTGTCAGGATCTATAACATCTGAGTTAACACCTGCTGTAAAGAAAAGTATAGGTTCGTCTTTCTGATTGGCTAAAGTTCTAAGCTGCTCACTTGTCTGTGTAAAGTTACCGTCATAGATTGCACCCATTTTATAAAGTTCTTTCATATATTTAAGACCTTCTTTATAAGCATCTGTATTGGCAACAGTCTCAATTTTCTTCGTCTCATCATTAAGCACTACATAATCTCTTGCACTAAGAGTTGCGGACTTGCCGGGAACAAAGGTAAATGCTCCCATAATCCAGTCCTGCATACGGGTATGCCACCCCTGTGCCGCACCGGCAATCGCTATTCCGCCCTTCTTGTACTCTAAGAACTTCTTACATACATTCTTAAATTCTTCTGTAGTTGTAGGAATCTCTACACCCATTTCTTTAAGATATTTCTGATTTACCCACATTCTTCTTGCAAACTGACAGTGGTAGCAATCATTTACACCACCCAATGAGTAAATCTTTCCGTCTGCTTCCTTTGTCTTATTAATATCGTAATTAGCAACAAGTTTTAAATAATTAGGAACATTTTTTTCTGTAAGGTAATCATCAAGTGGAATAATGACTCCCTCTTTTACACCGTACTTAGCCAGATTTGGAGCACCGCCAAGTATAACATCAGGGTAATCTCCTGACTGTAATAAAATATTTAGTTTTTCCGAATATTCATCTCTGCCGGCTGTTACAAATTTAATATGAATACCTGTTTTTTCCTCTAAAAATTTTGTAAAGTCATTTGTTTCAAAATCCTGCACATTAGGCATACTGAGTGTAAATACAGAAAGTTCAAGTTTGCCGTCCTTTACAATAGGATAAGTACCTGCATCATTAAGTGCTATACCGGAAGTTGCCATACTGCCTGCTTTACTTCCTTTTTGTGAACCGTTTTTTTGTGCATCACCCTTTTCAGCACAAGCTGTAAGTGTACTCGCTGCAAGAACGGTAGCAAGTGCCATTGCAAGAAATTTCTTAAACCCTTTCTTCATTATTTCCCTCCTTATCGTTATACTTGTTTTCACATTATGTATCAAACATTTTTATTCAGCCAAACAGTCAATTTATAATATATCTATACATTTTTTATAATATATTGTTATTTAATTATAATTTTTTATAAAATATTCAATACATAATATGTATTTATCTTGATTATAACTCATATCATAAAAAAATCAACATCTGAAACCCGATTTTAACGGTTATTTTTATGCACTAACACTAAGTTGGTCATATATCCATTTTTACTGTTATAACTATTCAAAACAGACAAAAAATGGCATCTGCATTTCTAACATAAAAAAATCCCTATTTACAGTATTTTTTATACCGCAAATAAGGATGCTTAATTTAATTCTTTATTTTCTTTTTGGTTTCCCTATACTTTTTCCTATAATCAAGATAGAAATACATATATGACTTTGTAATAAAATTATATTCATACATTTGTTCCAAAATCCTGTTAAAATCATCAAGCCGTATGTCAGCCCTGGCTAAACTGCTAAGAAGTCCGGTAATCATATTTTTATACTCATCTGATGAGATTGCCCCGTCACGCCATAAAAGATTAGCCTTATAAGCATTTTTAAAATCCTCCCCATGCCGTACATCCTCTGTTATATCATCTTTAACTTCAAAATCGGCTCCGGTCATATCAAACACATTTTTAGCGGAAGTATTGGTAAAATACATATCTTTACCAAGTCTATAAAGGTTTTTGTAAAAAGCGGTACCGGCATCTGTACGCTTCTGATAATAATCCGGCAAAAACGGACTAAACGCCATAGAAACAATAGATATTCCCTTAAACTTACTGTATTCGGTATCAGGGTTTGATTTTACTCCTTTTTCATAATAAAGCTTCAAATTATATTCAAGCGGGTAATCAATTTTAAGAGGTTCGCCTTCGGTAAGAATCATAAAATAATACTTTTTTTTATCTGCCCATATATATGCGGGTGCTTCTCTTAATCCCAGAGAGGCACAAGAATCTATAATTACTTCTCTATGGTCTTTTTTTGCCTTGTATTTTTTTAAGGCATATTTAATTTCTTCTTTGCTTATTTTATACTCTGCATTTTTCTTAAAACTTTCCTCAGCTTTTCCTAAAGCTTTTTCCATCTCACTTTTAGGCTCTTT
>CAUTOC010000016.1:0-40175 GCA_963539695.1 uncultured Catonella sp.
TGGCTAAAAAATTAATAGAAATACCTTGCCAAAACAAAAAAATACACATGTAATCAGGTAATCAAGATTTATAAGTAATCTATTCAGGAAAATGGACAGACCTATCTCTAAAAACTTTCGGTCTGCTATTACTCTGTTAAATTACTTATTAATAATCATTCTCTCACCTGTCACTGTGTGCCTTTCATTTTTATCTTCTTTATAATACCAAAAAAAGAAATTTTGTCAAGGAAAATACCGAGAAATTCTAAATTATTAAATTGAATAGTTTTGAAAAACTGAATTATTTGATATAATATAAGGCAGATAAACATACTATTTTTAAAGGGGATAAAAAATGTCACTTGATAATAAACTAGGTATAAGTGATTCTTTTAAACTTGCTAATGAAGAAGAAAAAATCAGTAAGAAAAAAGCGTTGGAAATGTTTCAGACAGGATTTTTAGATAGTTTACAGGCAGGTTCGCTAGAAGCACTTATTCAAATTCATAAATATTTATTTAGAGATATATACGAATTTGCAGGTCAACTAAGAACAGTTAATATAGCAAAGGGAAACTTTAGATTTGCCCCTGCAATCTATCTTAATGAAGCTCTTAAAAGTATAGAAAAAATGCCACAATCAACCTATGATGAAATCATAGAGAAGTATGTTGAAATGAATATTGCCCACCCTTTCAGAGAAGGAAACGGAAGGAGTACAAGGATATGGCTGGACTTAATTCTAAAATCAGAAATTAATATGGTTGTAGATTGGAGCAAAGTAGACAAAGATGATTATCTTTTAGCAATGGAGAGGAGCCCGATAAAAGATATTGAAATAAAATACCTTCTTTCCACTGCCTTGACTGACAAAATAGATGACAGAGAAGTATATATGAAGGGGATTGATTACAGCTATTATTACGAAGGATATGCTACTTATAAAACTAAAGAATTGTAGAAAAATTGATTGAAAAAGTTATAGAATAATATGAGGTGGTATATGGAAAAAGATCCTTTTGAGGAGTATTTAAAAGAATCTGAACCCGATAGAGTCAGTAAGGGATATGCTTGGAGTACAGCAATCGGACTTCAGGCAGTAGATGGACTAAAACCTTCTAAATATTTGATTGATACAGCCATCAAAAATATTGAAGGTGCTATAACGATTAAAGAAGCACAAAATCTGATTGAAAACTATTATAAAGAAAGACCTGTAAATTTGTCTGACGAAGATCGTACAGAAGAAGCTGATAAGGTGTCATCACGTATTGTAGAGATTCTTTCCGAAACAGCATTTTCATTTTCGCCAACAGAGTATATTTCAATTCACAGAAAACTGTTTCAGGGTATTTACAAATATGCCGGTAAGATTAGAGATTATAATATTACAAAAAAAGAATGGGTGCTTGATGGAGCAACTGTTATGTATGGAAGTGCTTCAGAACTGAGAGCTACACTGGAATATGACATTTTACAGGAAAAAAACTTTAATTACAAGGGACTGTCAATGGATGATATCATCCATCATCTTGCAATTTTTATTTCCGGGCTATGGCAAATTCATATTTTTGGAGAAGGTAATACAAGAACAACAGCAGTATTTTTTATTAAATATATAAGAACACTTGGATTTTCAGCTACTAATGATATATTTGCAGATAATGCCTGGTATTTTAGAAATGCACTTGTTAGGGCTAATTATACAAGTTTACAAAGTAATATTCATGAAACAACGGAGTATTTAGAAGTATTTCTTAGAAATCTGTTGTTGGGAGAAAAGAATGAACTTCACAATCGAAACCTACATATAAGTAGACATTGGAGTAATAAAAAAGTGGACATTGAGACTGAAAAAGTGGACATTGAGACTGAAAAAGTGGACATTGAAAGTATACTTTTGCAAAAAGGAGTAGAGTTTTCTACTAAAACCACTATTCATATCCACAGATTGTTTAGAAAATTTGGCTTTGATGAAATCTTTGGCAGAAGTGCAGTTATGGAATTTCTTGAATTGAAAAGTTCAGGTACATCTAAACTGCTTTCTAACTTAGTACAAGCGGGTATTATTGAAGCGGTTTCAGGTTATGGAAAAGGAAAATATAAGTTTAAAGACTTTTAGTTGACACAATTATCTGATATAATGAATGTTGTTGTGGGATTATAAGGTTTATACTTGTTAAATCCCGTATATTATAAGAAATAATTTTAATTTTGGAGGACAAGATAGTGGCAGATTTTCAGGATAAAGGTATATATTTAGGGCATAGCGGATTTTTACTTGAACTTGAGAGTGCAACTTTGATTTTTGACTGGTATCAGGGAGAGATTCCACCGTTAAGGGGAGATAAACCTGTTTATATATTTGCAAGCAATATTAATCAGGATCATTTCAGACCTGAAATATTCGGTGCAGTTGAGCAGCTTCCACATGCAGAGATTTTCATAGGCTATGACCATTCTATTTCTGAGGTAGATACATTTTTAGAAAGTTTGCCTGAGAAAATTCAGGATCATGTAAGCTGTTTTGACGGCGAAGCCCGCCTTTATTCTGAAAACGAGGAAATGCTTGTAAGTTCTATTACTGCGACAGAAAATGGAGTAGCTTTTATAGTTGAAATAGCAGGAAAGACTATTTTTCATGGAGGAACACTTTATCTTAATCAGATAGCTTCAGAAGAAGATTATAACAAGTGGTATGAAAAAATGAAGTTGGAGCATCCTGAATTAAATATAGCTGATTATGATAATTATCTTGAGCATTGTGAGGATGAGTTTGAAAAGTATACAGAAAAACTTAAAGGGAGAAACTTTGATTATGCAATGTTGCCTCTTGAACCAAAGTATGGTGATATAGGTGTTCGTACAATTAAAAGATATATGGAAGTAGCTGATTATAAGACATGGTCTCCAATGCAGTTACATGGTATGTATGAGGTAGTTGACGAATTTATAACCGATTACCCTCAGTTTGCTAAAAATATGATTGGAGTAACTAATAAGCCTGGTGTTAAAAAGGCTATAAAGTCAGGAGAGAAATATAACTTATACTAAATTATTCACGAAACATCTTGAGAAATATCCTCCATAATCACAGCCCGAAAACGGTTTTTCTTATTGTAGTATATGAAATAAGAGGTCTGTGACATATAGCGTGAATAATTTAGGCTTATATAGTTTTAGAAAGGCTAAGTAAAAATGATTACAATATATGGAAGTGTTATGTGTTCTGATTGTCAGAATTGTAAGTATAATTTTGACAAATACGGTATAGAGTACAAATTTTTAGATGTGCATACAAATTTGCAGTATTTAAAAGAATTTCTTTATTATAGGGATACCAATCCGGTATTTGACAGGCTTAAAAAGGTATATGATATATGCTATCCTGCCTGCATAGATGAGAAGGGAACTGTATTTACGGACTGGGAGACTTATCTTAGAAATAAAGGACTGGAACCCGTTTATTTGGCATAGTTTTTATTTAAAATGATGTTTTATACTTTGACACTTATATCACTAAAAAGCACATAAACTAAGTGTATAGAATCTCTAAAGGGAAAACTTGGAATATGTGTTTTTTAATTTATATTTTGATTACACAACTTCAGTGTTATAATTAGCAATAGAAAGTTTAATAGTTATTGGATATATTAAAGCAGCTAGGAGGATTGGATGATTAAAATAGATTTAGTAACAGGTTTTTTAGGTTCAGGTAAAACAACATTTATCAAAAAATATGCAAAATATTTTTTGGATAAAGGGCTTAAAATAGGGATACTTGAAAATGATTATGGTGCAATAAATATTGATTTAATGCTTTTAGGAGATCTTATTGGAGAAAACTGTGAATTAGAGATGATAATTGGCGGAGGAGATTTAGAAACTCATAAGCGAAGATTTAGGACTAAGTTAATAGCGATGGCTATGAGCGGATATGATAGAGTAATAGTTGAACCCTCCGGTATATTTGAACCGGAAGAATTTTTTGATTTGTTGTATGAATCCCCTCTTGATAGTTGGTATGAAGTAGGAAGTGTAATAACAATAGTGGATGTCGGATTTGCTGCTGAAATGTCTGAAACCTCGGAGTATTTACTTGCTGTACAGCTTGCAAGTGCAGGAGCTGTTGTATTTAGTAAACAGGAAAAATTTAAGTTTTCCGATATCAAAAGAACTGTTTCATATTTAAATAGTTTGCTTGAAAAAATAAAGTGTAAAAGACAGTTAAGTGAAGCTGATATAGTACAGTCATCAGAAAGGTTTGAACAGTGTAATTTTGAAAAAATTTCTAAAATAGGATATATAAATATGGATTATGAAAAGAAATTCGTTGAATTGAAAGATTATTCTTCTATATTTATAATTAATTCTTTGATTACGAAGGAAGATTTAGAAAAAAATGCAAGAATAATTTTTGATGATAATAAAAAATTTGGTAAAGTGCTTAGAATTAAAGGTTTTATTAAGGAAGACAATAAATATTATTTTATAAATATGACAAAAAATGAACTTGAACTAAGAAGTATAGAGAAGGGACAAGATGTACTTATTATTATAGGTGAAGAACTCAATGAAAATAATATAAAAGAGAAACTGGATGTATAGAATTACAAAAAGAACAATAATACAGTTGATTAAAATATTGAATTTTGGTATAATTCTTCAAAGACTCAGATAGTATATTAATAAAAGTTAAGAAAAAATACTAAAATGAACTTTACAAGCTGTATGGAAAAACCTAATCCTTATAGAACGGCTTATAAATAGACATATTTATTAAAGCATGAATATAGTATTTAGGCACTTGTTTTGATACACTCAGAGGAAGTGCTTTTTTACATGGAACATAGGAAATATAAATAGTTATAAATGAAGAAGTTGAAGAGGGAGGAAATATGAAGGAGAATTACCGTAATGATCCTATAAATAGAGAAGATATAGGAAAGTATTTTCCGGAAATATTTGATGTTTTTTCGCATAAGGCAGACGGCAAATATGCTTTTATCATGAATATAAAAAATAATTATGCGTATTGGTCTGACGAAACTGTTGAATATTTTGGACTTACAGGAAATAGGGTTTACAATCCGATAGAAGATTGGGGAAATAAGATTGAGCCTCATGATAGAGAAATGTTTTTTGAAAATATAAATGATGTATTTTCAGGAAAGCTTGAGGAACATAATATTACTTACAGAATAAAAAATGTATATGATGAGTATATAACCTGTTCATGTAGAGGGAAAATAATATATGGACATAACGGAGAAAAGCTTTATTTTGCAGGTACTATAATAAATCATCAAAAGAATGCGGTAATTGACCCGGTTACCGGTCTGCATAACAGGTCAGGACTTTTTTTATATATGAAAAATCTGCACAGAGATAATAAGAATTATTATTTTCTTATGACAGGATTAAAACAGTTTTTTAAGGTAAATTATTCCTACGGGTATGATTTTGGAAATCAGATTTTGAGCATTTTGGCTGATATGTGGAGAGATATTACAGAAGAGGGTATAGCATTCAGGACTGAAGGCACAAAAATGGTTTTGATTTTTGAAGCTGATAAGTATACAAAAGAAGATATTGATAACAAGTATAAGAAAATTACAAATAAATTAAAGCAAGGTGTGGAATATAACGGTTGTACTGTATTTTTAAGTACTTATGCCTGTCTTTATCAGTCAAGTAATTTTGACTTGGATGTGAATACAATATATAACTGTGCTTTATTTGCAGCCAATAAAACTAAAAAAGAAGAAATACATGATTTATTTTTAGTTACAGATGATTTATTTTCAGGAAATAAGTTTTTTATGGAAAAATTGAATCATATCCGTAATTCAATACCAAATAATTTTAAAGGTTTTTATTTGGTGTACCAGCCTATTGTTTCAGCAAAAACAGGTGAACTTGTAGGAGCTGAGGCACTTATCAGATGGAAAGATGATGTTTATGGTTTTGTACCTCCTAATGAATTTATAGAATGGCTTGAAGGAGATTCTATATTTTATGAGTTGGGTAACTGGATAATAAGGCAGGTTGCAAAAGATATGGGTGAAGTTATAAAAATTTATCCGGATATACTGATAAATATTAATTTAGCCTATACACAATTACAAAATGCAAATTTTAACAATGATCTTTTCAATATATTGAAAGAAGAGAGATTTGCTCCGGAAAATCTGAATTTGGAACTTACAGAGAGGTGTAAGTTCAGCAATATGGATAATTTGCGAAGCAGTATTGCATTTTTTAAATCAATGGGAATAAAAAGTGCACTGGATGATTTCGGAACCGGATATTCAGCACTGAATCTTATGATGGAACTTCAGGTAGATGAGATTAAAATAGATAAGAGTTTTATAATTGATATTGACAAAGATAAAGCCAGACAAAGTCTTTTGAGGGCAATTACTACCTGTGCAGACGAACTTGGCAAGAAAATATGTGTAGAGGGCATAGAGACGGATGTGATGGCTGAATACTTGTATAACTATTTTAAGGTTACTAAGTATCAGGGATATTATTTCTCAAAACCGCTTGAAAAGAATGATTTTATTGAGTGGGTTGTAAAAAATAAACAAGATTTTGCTAAATAATGAATTTGTATGGTATAGTTATTTAATTAAATAAATTATGGCAGAGCTGAATGAGAATGTGTCAAACAGATCTGCCATTTTATTATTCTTTTCCATTAAAACAATAAGTACAGAGATTTTCTTTTACTATTCCTATTGCTTCAATCATATCATCAAGACGATTGAAGCGTAAGGTAGTGAAACCAAGCTGTTTTCTGATTTCATTAGTCATATAACTGTATTTTTCTGAGTCAGGGTTAGAATATTCTTCTAAAATTTCATTTGTAACCGCTTCGCCCTCTTTATCAAGTATAATTCTTCTTGTAATAAGATCCATTTCTGAAGTAGAACGCGAGAAATTTATATATTTACAACCGTACATAATTGGTGGACAGGCAGGTCTTACATGTACTTCCTTAGCACCGCTTTTGTATAGAAATTCGGCAGTTTCCCTAAGCTGTGTTCCTCTTACTATGGAATCGTCTATTAAAAGAATTTTTTTGCCGTTTATAAGTTCATGTACAGGTATAATTTTCATTTTAGCAATTAAATCACGCTTTGACTGTAGTGCAGGCATAAAGGAGCGCGGCCAAGTTGGAGTGTATTTTATAAATGGTCTTGAAAAAGGAATTCCGGACTCATTGGCATAACCTACTGCATGTGCAGTACCGGAATCAGGAACTCCTGCGACTATATTAAGTTCAGCATTGGAATTGTTATCTCTTTTAGCCATGAGACTTCCACATTTATTACGCATAGTTTCAACTGAAACTCCTTCATAGCTTGAAGAGGGATATCCAAAATATACCCAAAGAAATGAACAGATTTTAGTGGTTTTATTTGGATTTACAAGGACTTTAACTCCATTAGGAGTTATTACATCTATTTCTCCCGCTCCTAATTCTTTGTAGTGTTCATATCCGAGATTCAGGTATGCAAAACTTTCAAAAGAAGCACAGTAGCCTTCATCTTTTTTTCCGATTGCAACAGGTGTTCTTCCGAGAGAATCTCTGGCACAGTATATGCCGAGAGGTGTAAGGATAAGCATAGTCATAGAGCCTTCAATTTTTTCCCATACATGTTTGATGCCTTCAATTAGATTGTCTTTTTGGTTAATTAGAGCAGCAACCAATTCAGTCTGATTTACTACACCGCCGCTCATTTCAAGGAAATGTATCCCTCCGTTTGTTATGATGTCTTCGGCAATTTCATCTGAGTTATTAATCTTGCCTACCGTAACAATGGAAAAGGTTCCATGGTGAGATCTTACTATTAGAGGCTGAGGTTCATAATCGGATATGCAGCCTATTCCGTAATTTCCTTCCATTTCTTGAACATCTCTATCAAATTTGCTCCTAAAAGGCGAATTTTCGATGTTGTGAATTGCTCTTTCAAAGCCGTTTTTACCAAGTACAGTCATTCCTGCTCTGCGTGTGCCTAGATGTGAATGATAGTCTGTTCCAAAGAACAGGTCAAAAATACAGTCATTATTAAGTGCCGCTGCAAAAAAACCACTCATTGATTTGACCTCCTTATAAGTATTAATGATAGTACAACCGGATTTAATAGTCAACTATTAGAAGTATAAAACAACTTTAAAAGATATATAACTCCTGCTAATAAACAGGAGCTATCTGTAACTTGGTTTATATCTCAGTAGGCTGATTAATTTGTATGGTTTTTATAAAATCAGCTTTTGTAAGTGGTTTACTGAAATAATATCCCTGTATATATTTGCAGCCGAGATTTACTATTTCTTTAGCCATCTCTCTAGTTTCGACACCTTCAGCCACTATTTCCGCTCCGGTAGAAATAGCTGTTTTAACAAAGCTTTCAAGCAGAAGCATAGATTTTTTCTCCGAAGATGTAAAAGGAGCCTGAACTAATGTTCTGTCTATTTTTATAAGTTTTAAAGGAAGAGACAGGATTCTTGAAAGAGAAGAGTAGCCTGTGCCGAAATCATCGAGTGAAAAACTGATATTTTTATCAAATAAAGTTTTAATGTTTGTATCCACTATATCAGTAAATTCACTGGCTGAAGTTTCAGTAATTTCAAGGTTTATTTGAGCAGGGAATATATGATGTTTTTTAAGGATTGACATTACATTGGAAGCCAAATTGCTTTGTAGGCATTCTACCATTGAAATATTTACCTCAATATATTCAAGTCCGTAGTCGCTCAGATTTTCTTCTGAAATTACTCTGCATACTTCATCAAGGACGAAGTTACCTATATCTATAATAAGTGAACTTTTTTCAGCGATTGGAATGAAAACATCCGGAGAAACAAAGTTACCCTCATGATCTCTCATTCTTATTAAAGCTTCCGCAGAAGTAAATTTTTTTTGTTCTGTATTATAGATAGGCTGAAAATATACTTCAAGCCTTTTTTCGCTTAGGGCAGTTTGAACAAGTTCTTCTATTCGTATTATTTCATCATTACTCTTTAGGTTAAGTTCATCAGGTTCGATTGTAAGTAAGTTATCTCTGTTTTCATAGAGTTTTAAGGCAGAAAAAAGATTGTAAATCATTCTAATGCTGGAAACATCCTTAGGTGAACTGAAAGCACAGCTGGTAGAGTATACCGGAATGCTAAGTCTTGTAGAACTTGACAGGATTTTCATAATATTGCAGGTTTCCTCATATACAAGCTTTGCTTCATTTTCATTATTCTCATCCATAACTATGATATACTGACCATTATTTAACTTAAACATAAGCAGTTTTTTTGAAAACTGTTTGATACTTTTTATAAAAATACCTTCAGCATGTAAGATTCTGTTTTTTTCTACCGTATTCATAAGCAGGTCAATATTATGTATATTTATTGCAATACATTGTGTATGTGATTCGGGAGAAAATCTTGTGCCGCACATCGATATAAAAGCTTCACGGTTCATAACAAGCGAATCATCGGAATAATATTCGCTGGGATTCTGCATACAAGAGAATACCAAGGTAATGAACACGGTAGAAGTAAACTGTAGTGAGGCTGCCCAAGGATAAAAGTAGTCAAAAATCGTACCTAAGATAAATATAAAAGCTATTGCAGGCAATATAAATTTATGATTTTTTGACAATGCTCGTTTTCCATTTAACAAAAGGAAGGCTACTACTACAGCATAGTAAATATCAAGCAAAGAAAAAATCGCAAAATAAGACCCATATTCAAATTTTCCTCCTGCAGTTATAGTAAAGACAGCCCCGGTATTAAAGTTTACTATTAACAGTGTAGTAAGGAAAAATATTGGTGTAATAAACAGTTTAATTATATTCTTTCCATGTATTCTTTGGTTTACGGTAACAGAAGAATAAACCAGCATAAAACACAAAGAAGTATACATAAGTATGTATTTAAGAGAGTGCAGGAAGTATAATAATAACTGGTACGCTAAGCCGTTGATTCCAAGAGCAATTAAATCAACAAGTGAATTTAACATCATAAATAATATAGTATAAATTAATAAATTGTTGTTATATAAAGATATACTTTTCTTTATACGGTAAGCCAAAAAAAGGGCTGCTAATATGATTATTGAGCAAACATCCAACCATATACTATATTCCATTAATGCTTACCCCCTTTGTTAAAAATTCAGTCAATTCACCAGCCATAAGAGGTTTTGAAAAATAATATCCCTGTAAATAATCAAACCCCGTTTTTAGAGCATAATCTTTCGACTGTTGTGTTTCAATATGTTCAGCCTTGACAGATAGACCAAATTCTTTTAAAAATTCTATGGTACAGTGCATAAGATCATTTGCAAGTTTAGATTCGATGGCAGCCTCGGTAAGAACTTTGTCTATGGTCACAGAGCTTATAGGCATATCAACTAAAGCAGCCGCATTTGTATAGCCGTTTCCGTAATTTTCAAGTATGAATCTGAAGCCTGCATTTGATATAGCTTTCATATTATCTATGATTATACCGTCATAATTTACCATAGAACTTTTTGCAAGTTCAAAGCAGATAAGCTTGGGAGGAATATCATACTTTGCTGCAAGATTAACAAGCTTTTCGACTTCATTTTTCTTTAGGAGTATGGAAATCGGCATAATTATTTCTACCGATCGGATTCCAAGTGTCATCAGGTCATTATCATGTATTGTTTTGAAAAGATTTTCCAATATATAGTTGTAAAGTCCTATAGTTAAACCGTACTTTTCAGCAACAGAAATAAAGGTGCGTGAATTAACATAACCTATTTCCGAAGTATGCATTGTAAGTTCTGTTTTAATAGAGTCAAATGTATTAACAGAAGTATTGAACTCAGGTAAAAATGTAAGGAATATTGACTGTTTCTCATATAAATTAAGAATTTTGGAAGAGATAAGTCTTTCCTTATCGGCAACGGTTATATCTATGTCGTCAATAGTTATATATTTTCTGTTTGCGGGCATAACAGCAGTAGGTTCAAGCTGGATAATTTCCTGAAGCATATTATAGCTGTTAATATCTTTAGGGCAGTTGTATATACAAATGCGTTTCAGTAATGAAATTTTGTTAATATCAGTTATATCAAATGGAGATTTAAAACGCTCATCTATCTTGTCTGCAAGTATTTCAGCCATGTGAAGGTTCGCCCAAGAGTTCTCAAGGGAAATGTATATTGCAAATTTGCCACGCCCTATGGAATAAACAGTTACATTTTTAAGAAGATGTGAAAGGAAAGATGATACATCCCAAATAAGTGCATTGGTATGCTCTGTTCCAAGTTCCTTATCCCAAGCTTCAATCATTTCTATGGTAAGTGTAATAATTGTAATTGGCTTTTTCATTGACATAGCTACACTGAAGTTGGTAAAAAGTGCATCACGGTTTTGCAGTCCTGTTACAAAATCAATATAATCTGAAGGACTTTCGATTGTTATATAAGTGAGCAAAACCATTAAAGTCATAAAAAAGCTTTCAATGGCAAGGTGCGGCAGGAAAAATTGTACTATTGTACCTAAAAGCGGTATATAAGGTAGAACGGTAAATGCAATTCTTTTATCATTTCTTATGTTTTGCCCGTAAATTCTTATGATTGCTGTAATAAATATAAGATAGTATAGGGCTATCGCATAAAGCAGGTAAAGAAGAAGCTTTCTGTGGTATCCTGAAACCGGGCTTATATAAAATACGGTACTAAAAAAAGGATTAAGGGTAATTGTAAATATTGCTATAGCGGCAGGGCTGTATAATAAAAATTTGGTCAGCGTTTCATTTATATTTATGTTAAGTACCGAATATTCATAAAAAGCAAAAAAAGTGCAACATAAAACATGTGAATAAAAAAATATCATGGACAGTATATTCAATATGATTGTGAAATCTGCCATATCTTTGTTATTATAATATATATACTGTTCTATCAGAACCTGCATTAAGGCAGAAGATGAAGAAAGCAGTGAACATATATAAAGCTTTTTAAATGTTTTGCTGTAAGGCAGGCTCACACTGTCTCTAAATATAAGCATATAACCCATTAAAAGTTCTAAAATAAAGGCCGCCGCTTCAAACCAATAATTATTTACCATTATATTCTCCAAGGTGTGTTTATATTCTAAAATAAATGCCTGATTATCATTTTTGCTTTAATTGCGTTTATATCCTATCATTTAACTAGGTTAAAATTTTAGTGTAAGTAATATGGATATTATTATATATTAAGTTTACGACATTATAATATAAGTATAGTACAAATTGGTTACAAAAAAAAGGAAAAATAAAATTTTTTTTGAATAATAATAATATGGACTTTGTTACAGGAGGGAAAATATGAAAAATAATAAATGTATAAGGGAGCTTAGAGAAGAAATTGAACATAAAATGCTTTGTGAATATGCCTCTTTTTCAGATAGTTCAGCCGGCAGGGATATAGAGGAAAAGCCGGATGAGATAAGGACAATTTACCAAAGAGATAGAGATAGGATACTGCATTGTAAGGCATTTAGAAGGCTTAAACATAAAACTCAGGTATTTTTAGATCCTGAGGGAGATCATTATAGGACAAGGCTCACGCATACATTGGAAGTTTCACAGATAGCAAGAACCATAGCAAGGGCTTTGAGGCTGAATGAAGATTTAACGGAAGCAATAGCTTTAGGTCATGACTTGGGACATACTCCGTTTGGACATGCGGGAGAAAGGGCACTACATAAGATTTCACCTTATGGCTTTCATCATAATGAACAAAGTGTAAGAGTAGTAGAACTGCTTGAAAAACATGGAGAGGGGCTTAACCTTACCAAAGAAGTAAGGGACGGAATAAAAAATCACAGAAGTGCCTGTAAGCCGTCAACTTTAGAAGGAAAAGTAGTAAGAATTTCAGATAAAATAGCTTATGTAAATCATGATATAGATGATGCTTTAAGGGGAGGTATACTTACTGAGGAGGATTTGCCTTCTGAATTTACCGATATAGTTGGACATAATGTGGCAAAAAGAATTGATACAATGGTTAAAGATGTAATATTTACCAGCCTTGACAAGAATGAAGTAGTGATGTCTGAAACAGTTGAAAAGGCAATGAGAGGACTTAGAGCATTTCTTATGAAGGAAGTGTATAGCAATCCGGCAGCCAAAAGTGAGGAAGTACAGGCACAGAGGCTTGTAGAATATTTATATAAGTATTATTTGGAAAATTATGAAATTTTACCTATAGAATATAAAAGACTTGCAGAGGAAAAGAATGAGCCTGTTGAGAGGGTTGTCTGTGATTATATAGCAGGGATGTCGGATGATTTTGCAATAAAGACTATTAAAGAAATTTTTGTACCGGTACGCTGGGGAAAATATTAAGGAGATTCATGTTTTATTCAGAGGAAATTGTTGATGAAGTAAGGGAGAAAAATGATGTTGTAGATGTTATTTCTCCTTATGTAAGGCTTACAAAAAGGGGAGCTAATTATGTAGGGTTATGTCCGTTTCACGGTGAGAAGACTCCTTCTTTTTCAGTTAATCCGGGTAAGCAGATTTTTCATTGTTTTGGCTGTGGAGTTGGAGGAAATTCAATAAGTTTTGTAATGAAATATGAGAACCTGACATTTACTGAAGCTGTGAAGCAGTTAGCAGACAGGGTGGGAATGAAACTGCCCGATGAACATGATGATCCGGAATCCGGGAAAAGAAATGATTTAAGAACAAGGTTATTTGAAATATATAAAGAAGCAGCTAAATTTTATTATTTTCAGCTAAGAGGAGATTATGGAAACTTTTCTATGAATTACTTAAAAGACAGGGGGCTTACAGATAAAACCATAAATGATTTCGGGCTTGGATATTCTCTAAAGTCCTCAAATGCTTTATACAATTACCTTAAATCCAAGGGTTATAGTGATGAACTGATGATTAAGGCTGAATTGGTTACCTTTAAAGAAGGTAAAGGGATTTTTGATATGTTTTGGAACAGAGTAATTTTTCCGATTATGGATCAGAACAATAAAGTTATAGCGTTTGGAGGAAGAGTACTTGGAGCAGGAGAGCCAAAATACCTTAACTCAAGAGAAACTGATATATTTAATAAGCGAAGAAATCTATATGGATTGAATTTTGCAAAGCACAGTAGACAGAGTTTCGTACTACTTTGTGAAGGATATATGGATGTTATTGCACTTTACCAGGCAGGCTTCAGTAATGCTGTCGCCTCTCTTGGAACTGCACTTACAGAGGGTCAAGCGAGGCTTATAGCAAGGTATGTAAAAGAGGTGGTAATAACATACGATAGTGACGAAGCCGGAGTTAAGGCGGCAATAAGGGCGATTCCAATATTGAAATCGGCAGGAATAAAAACAAAAATACTGAATCTTGCACCTTTTAAAGATCCTGATGAACTTATAAAAAGTGCAGGCAGGAAGGAGTTTGAAGAGAGGATTAAGAAGGCGGAGAACAGTTTTAGCTTTGAACTTTATAACATAGAAAAGAATTTTAATTTGTCAGAACCGGAAGGAAAAACGGAATTTCTTAAAAAAGTAGCTGACAGATTGACAGAGTTTGAAGAAGAGATTGAGAGAGAAAACTATATAGCGGCAGTTGCAGAAAAATATTTTATTTCTAAGGAATCCCTCACAAAGTTTGTGAATAAAATCGGTGGGGCGAAGGAAATAAGTGAAACATATAAGGGAGCAGGAGAAAGAATAAAGAAAACTGATAGGGCTAAGACTGCTGATGAGGGTATATTAAAGACGAATAGGCTTTTGCTGAGTTTGATTGCCGACAAACCTGAACTTTATCAGCGTATTAAAAATATCATATCTGATGAAGATTTTGTACTACCAATATATAAAGATGTCGCAAGACGAATGTTTGCACAGATAGAAACGGGAAAGAAGCCTAATCCGGCAGAAATGGTAAGCAGGTATGAGTATGGAGAAGACCAAAACATGGTTGCTGAAATTTTTGAAGAAAAATTTGAAACAGAAATTGATGAAAATGAAATGGAAAGGGCATTTAAGGAAATTGTTATTAAAGTAAGGAGGGCAGGACTTGAAAGAGAATTGCTGGCATTAGACAGCAGTGATATGAAACATTTTATGGAAATTACAAAAAAACAAAGTGCACTTAATAAACTTGAGTTTTAAACTGACATTAATAAAATCTATTGATTAGCTTATGGGAGGATGAACTTATGGATGAAAAGGTACTTAAATGCAGATTGAAAGAACTTGTGAAAGAGGCAAAAGAAAAGAAAGGGATATTGGATTTTGAAGAAGTTAAAAATTTTTTTGCTAATTATGACATAAGTGACGATGAATTGAAAAAATGCTATAAATACCTTGAAAAAAAAGGCATTGATGTATTTATAATAGATGATATAAATGATATAGAAGACATAAGTGAATATAAAATTCTCATAAGCACAGAGGATAATGAAATAGAGGAAACAAAGATAGAAGAAACTGATATTTCCATTCCGGAAGGCATAGGTACGGAGGATCCTGTAAGGATGTATCTCAAGGAGATTGGCAAGGTTTCTCTTTTATCGATGGAAGATGAGGTAGAGCTTGCAAAAAAAATGACAGAAGGAGATGAAGAAGCTAGACAAAAATTAACTGAATCTAATCTTAGGCTTGTAGTAAGTATTGCTAAACGGTACTTGGGAAGAGGATTACAGTTTTTGGATTTGATTCAAGAGGGTAATATGGGGCTTATTAAAGCTGTAGAGAAGTTTGATTATACAAAAGGGTATAAATTCAGTACTTATGCGACTTGGTGGATAAAACAATCCATAACAAGGGCGATAGCGGATCAGGCAAGAACCATAAGAATACCTGTGCATATGGTAGAAACTATAAATAAACTTATAAGAACCCAAAGACAGCTTACACAGAATCTTGGCAGAGATCCGATGCCGGAAGAAATAGCGAAAGAACTTAACATGAGTTACGATAAGGTGCGGGAAATAATGAAAATTGCCCAAGAACCTGTTTCTTTTGAAACTCCTATAGGTGAGGAGGAAGACAGTCATATTGGAGATTTTATACCTGATGACAGTAATATGGCACCTGTTGAAGTAGCAACACATGCCATTCTTAAAGAACAGTTAAGTGAAGTATTAAATAGCCTGACAGAGAGAGAAGCTAGAGTTATAAAGTTAAGATTTGGGCTTGAGGACGGGCGTACACGCACATTGGAAGAGGTTGGTAAAGAGTTTAAGGTAACAAGAGAAAGAATAAGACAGATTGAGTCAAAGGCACTTAGGAAACTCAGACAGCCCAGTAGAAGCAGAAAATTAAAGGATTATTTAGAATAATGAAGAAAAAGAGAAAAATACCGGAAAGAATGCTTAAAATTGCGGCTTTAGCTGACTTTTCCGAGGTTGTTGCCGATATAGGCTGCGATCACGCATATATTTCGATAAATTTAATTGAAAATGGCAAAGCGAACAAAGTTATAGCTTCAGATCTTAGGGAGGGACCGCTTAAAATTGCAAAAGAGAACATAAAGCTTGCAGATTTTGAAAAGAGAATAGAAACAAGACTTTGTGCGGGACTCATTGGTTACAAACCCGGTGAAGTCGATACTATTCTGATTTCAGGGATGGGCGGGATGCTTATAAAAGAAATTCTTTCGGAAGGAAGAGAAGTGGCAGAAATGGCTGATACTCTTATTCTGGAACCGCAATCGGATTTAAGGATAGTAAGGTCATATTTAAGAGAAATCGGCTTTGTAATTGTTGATGAAGACATGCTTGTGGAGACGGGAAAGTACTATCAGATAATAAAAGCTGTAAAGCCTGTAAATAATCAATATTTAAATGATGAAATGGGGATTATGGCGGAGGATGAGTTTGGTCCGGTTCTTATCAGAAAGAAACATCCGGTTCTTAAAGAGTTTTTACTGAAAAGAAAGCGGCATTTTGAAGAGTTATTACAAAATAAGGATTTCATAGAATCACAAAAAAAATCCCCCAATGACAGAATTTCTGTTATTAACATGGAACTTAAAATGGTTCTTGAAGCTATTAATAGATTTTAGATAATGAGGAGAAAGGTTATGAAGATAAAAGCGGAAGGTAAAATAATGGAATACCCTATAGGAGTAAAGCTATCGGAAATAGCTGTAAGTTTATATGGTGAAAATCATGGGAAATTACTTGCAAAAGTAAATGGTAAACTTAAAGAGTTGTGGAAAAAAGTATCTGAGGACTCGGAGATAATTTTTTATGATATAACTTCTACTGATGGGATAAGAACTTATGAAAGGGGAGTAATATTTCTTTTTATAAAGGCGGTACATGATGTATTTAGCAAAAAAGAGGTTACAGGTGTGAACTGTGAATACTCTTTAGGTAACGGAATATTCTGTGAAATTAGAGGAAATGTTATAATCAATGATAAATTTGTAACCAAAGTAAGAGATAGGATGGATGAGCTTGTAAAAGAGGATATTTTGTTTGAAAAAAGCTTAGTTTCGACAAAAGAGGCTGTTGAAAAGTTTTTAGACAGTGATTTATCGGATAAGGAACATTTGTTTAGATATAGAAGAGGCTCAACTACTAATATATACAGGCTTGGTGAATATTATGATTATTTTTACGGCTATATGCCGCCTTCAACAGGAGAACTTAGATCGTTTGATATTAAGTTGTATGACAGTGGAATAATTATTGCTCTGCCTACTGCAAAAGAAGGGCTTGAAGTAAAAAGACCTGACTGGAAACCGCGTGAACTTCTTTATCAGACTATGAAGGAGGCTAATTCATGGGAAAAACGACTTGGAATAGACAAGGTGGGAGATTTAAATGATGCAATTTCAGAAGGTCGTATCAATGATGTAATGCTTGTAAATGAGGCTTTGCAAGAAGGGAAAATAGGAAAAATTGCAGAAAATATCGCAAGAGAAGGTAAAAAAATTGTAATGATAGCGGGTCCTTCTTCATCGGGAAAGACAACATTTTCACATAGACTGTCAATAGAACTTATGGTACAAGGACTTAAACCTCATCCGATTGCGGCTGATGATTATTTTAAGAATAGGACTGAAACTCCAAAAGATGAAAACGGAGATTATGATTTTGAGTGTATTGAGGCAATAGATGTGGCTCAGTTTAATAAAGATATGGCTGATTTACTTGCAGGGAAGGAAGTGAGCCTGCCTTCTTATAATTTTAAGACAGGTAAAAGAGAGTATAAGGGAAAGCTTATTAAGTTAGGTAAGGAGGATATTCTTGTTATAGAGGGTATTCATGGGCTTAATGATAAGTTTTCGGAAACTCTTCCTAAGGAGAGCAAATTTAAGATTTATATTAGTGCACTTACACAGCTAAATATTGATGACCATAACAGAATACATACTACAGATTTAAGGCTTCTTAGAAGAATGGTAAGGGATGCAAGAACAAGAGGCAATAGTGCGGAGGATACACTTGCAAGGTGGGCTTCTGTAAGAAGGGGGGAGGAAAAAAATATTTTTCCGTTTCAAGAGGAAGCGGATGAAATGTTTAATTCTTCATTGGTTTATGAACTTGCAGTACTTAAACAGTATGCTGAACCGCTGCTTTTTGGAATTTCACAAGAGTCTCCTTATTTTTCAGAAGCAAACAGGTTGCTTAAATTTTTAAATTACTTTCTGCCTATGCCTTCGGATGATGTACCAAAGAACTCGTTGGTTAGGGAATTTATAGGAGGGAATTGTTTTCCGGTTTAATATAGTATAATTTGACGCAAGGGAAAGTATATATTTCAGACTCGCTCCGGTTTTTCTACGAAAAACCTAATGCGCTCGCTTAGAAATTATACTTTCCCTTGCTGTATGTGCCCAAATTATATTAAACCGGAAAAGAAGATAAGAGTGGAGAGAAGGTATTAAAACAGCTGCCTACTTTGGGATAGGCAGCCTATAAATGTCATTAAAAATGAGAAACACTGTAAGCCGGGTTATGTATCTGATGATCATCTGTCTCGAATTGTCGTCGCCGGCAATCTCTATCGACCTACCTAAAAGCACGGCGGGCAGCCGTATAGCTTTATATTCGGTCTTTCTTCGGATGGGGTTTACATTGCCTCTATCGTTGCCGAAAGAGCGGTGGTCTCTTGCACTCACCTTTTCACCCTTATCTGATAAGGTCAGACGGTAATTTTCTGTTGCACTGTCCTTGGAGTTGCCTCCACCAGATGTTATCTGGCATCCTGCCCTATGAAGCCCGGACTTTCCTCACCTGCCTAAGCGGGTGCGATCATCTGTGTTTCTCAATTGGTTAGTTTAGCATAAAATATAGGGATTGGCAAGAGAAGGCTTTATGCTTGACAGAGAAGGCTTTATGCTTGACAGAGAAGGCTTTATGCTTGACAGAGAAGGCTTTATGCTTCAAGTGCCTGCTTAATATCCTCCACAAGGTCGCTTGCATCTTCTATACCGCAGGAAACTCTGATAAGCCCTTCCGGAACTCCGGCTTTAGCAAGCTGCTTGTCGGTAAGCTGGCGGTGTGTGGTAATTGAAGGGCAGAGGCAACAGCTTTTTGCATCTGCTACATGAGTTTCTATAGCTATAAGTTTAAGTTTAGTCATAAATTTCTCGGCGGCTTCCCTACCTCCCTTTATTTCAAATGAAACTACACCTAAACAGCCGTCAGGCATATACTTATTAGCTAGAACATGATACTTATCCGTTTTAAGTCCGGGATAGCTTACATTAAGGACTTTTTTGTGGTTTGCAAGAAATTTTGCAACAGCCTGACCGTTTTTAGAATGTTCTCTCATACGCACATGGAGAGATTCTAAGCCAAGGTTAAGTAAATATGAGTTTTGAGGAGATTGGATAGAGCCGAGATCTCTCATAAGCTGTGCGGTTGCTTTTGTAATAAATGCCCCTTCTTTACCAAATCTTTCTGCATAAATTATGCCATGGTAAGACATATCAGGAGTACAAAGCCCGGGGAATTTGTCAGCATGAGCCATCCAATCAAAGTTTCCGGCATCTACTATAGCACCACCGACTCCTGCACCATGACCGTCCATATATTTTGTAGTAGAATGTGTAACTATATCTGCCCCCCATTTAATAGGTTGACAGTTGATGGGAGTAGGGAAGGTATTATCAACTATAAGAGGAACACCATGGGCATGTGATATTTCTGCAAATTTTTCTATATCAAAAACTGAAAGTGCAGGATTTGCAAGAGTTTCTCCAAAGACAGCTTTTGTATTTGCCTTGAAAGCTGCATTAATTTCTTCCTTTGAAGCATCAGGAGATATAAAAGTTACTTCTATACCCATTTTAGGCAATGTAACACCTATAAGATTGAAAGTTCCGCCATAAATTGAAGATGAGCAGATAAGGTGGTCACCACACTCGCATATATTGAAAATAGCAAAGAAGTTAGCTGCCTGACCGGAGGAAGTAAGCATAGCTGCCGTGCCACCTTCAAGTGCCGCTATTTTTGCAGCTGCATAGTCGTTTGTGGGATTTTGAAGCCTTGTATAGAAATATCCGCTTGCTTCAAGGTTAAAGAGTTTACCCATTTCTTTGCAGGAATCATACCTGAAAGTTGTAGATTGTATAACAGGTATTTGTCTCGGCTCACCATTTTTAGGGGTATAGCCTGCCTGTACACATTTTGTGCCTAATTTTAATTCGCTCATAAATCATCCTCCTAAGTTTCGATATATGTTGATGCTGGTGTAATTATATTAAATCAGCTATAAGTATAAGCAAAATCCGTTATAAAATCTATATCTTTTTATGAGTTGGTAATATATAAAATTTATTAGCTGTTATAAAAAAACCAATATTCCCCATTGAAATAACTTCTTCCACATATTATAATTAAGTTTGTATGTTTTGTAGAACAAATTGAAAGGAAATTTTATGTATCGTCTTTTGTGTAAAGATGGTTCAGCCAAGAGGGGTGAATTTACCACCGTACATGGTGTTATACATACTCCGGTTTTTATGAATGTGGGAACTGCAGCTGCTATTAAAGGTGCAGTATCTACAGAGGATTTGGATAATTTAAAAACACAGGTTGAACTTTCCAACACTTATCATCTGCATTTAAGACCGGGTGATGAGGTTATTAAAAAGCTTGGCGGCATTCATAAGTTTATGGTGTGGGACAAGCCGGTTGTTACCGATTCGGGTGGATTTCAAGTATTTTCTTTAGCTAAGCTTCGTAAAATTAAAGAAGAAGGGGTAAAGTTCAGTTCCCATATAGACGGAAGAAAAATTTTTATGGGACCTGAGGAGAGTATGCAGATTCAGTCAAATATTGCATCTACAATAGCAATGGCATTTGACGAATGTCCGGGGCTTCCTTGTGAGCGAAAGTATATGGAGCAGTCGGTAGCTAGAACTGAGAGGTGGTTGCTTAGATGTAAAAATGAGCTTAACAGGCTAAATAGTCTGCCGGATACTATAAATAAGAACCAGTTGCTTTTTGGTATAAATCAGGGCGGTGTTTACAGTGACATCCGAATAGAGAATGCTAAGAGAATTTCAGATATGGATCTTGCCGGATATGCTATAGGAGGACTTGCAGTAGGTGAAACTCACGAAGAAATGTATCAGACTTTAGAAACGGTAGTGCCTTATCTAACTGAGAATAAGCCGACTTACCTTATGGGAGTGGGTACTCCTGAGAATATTCTTGAAAGTGTTGAAAGAGGAGTGGATTTCTTTGATTGTGTATATCCGTCAAGAAATGGCAGACATGGTCATGCTTATACAAATCATGGCAAAATGAACCTAAATAATGCTAAGTACGAGTTGGATGACAGACCGCTTGATTCTACCTGTGGCTGTCCTGTGTGTAAAAGGTACTCAAGAGCCTATATAAGACATCTGCTTAAAGCAGGTGAAATGCTTGGAATGAGATTTTTGGTTATGCATAACCTTTATTTCTATAACAATATGATGGAAGAAATAAGGAATGCAATAGAGAAAGGTGGATTTCAGGCATACAAGAGAGCTAAGTTAGATGGATTTAAAGCTGGTGAATAAAAAGTACATAGTCTTTGGGAGAATGTTTATGAAAAAGAATGTTATGGAAAAATACTTTATAGAACAGGCATTAGTTGCAGTGGCAATTTTATTAGGTATCTATGGCAACAATTTCTTAAAAGGTATATCAGGAATTTTGTTAATTCTGGTAACGGTTACGCTGTTTTTCATTGTAGCTGATGAATTTAGTGTAAAAAAATAAAATACAAATTAAAATTTTAGGAGGAATAAAAAATGATTGGAGTTTTAAGTGGAGGAGCGGCAGCCGGAGGAGAATCACTCGCCTCAATGTTACCTATGATAGTAATTTGGGTAGTTGTGGTGGGTGCTATGATGTACTTTATGAGCATCAAGCCTCAGAAAAAGGAAAGACAGAGAATGCAGGAACTTATGGCAAGTCTTGAACTTGGTGATTCAGTTCTTACCACAGCAGGATTTTATGGTGTTGTAATTGATATTATGGATGAAATTGTAGTAGTTGAGTTTGGAAGTAATAAAAATTGCCGTATCCCTATGAAAAAGACTGCTATTGTAGAGGTTGAGAAACCGGGACAGGCAAAAACAGAGACAATAGAGAAAAAGTAATTATAAACAAAACATAAGGGTTATCGTAATTAGAAAATATCTATTACGATAACCCTTTATTAAACTTATTTTTTCTTAACTATATCTATAATTCTGATTAAAACAGGTACAAGTATTCCTACAAATGTTAAGTTGAAAATAAATCCAACTCCGATAAAAGCTGTAAAGAAAAAAAGTACGGTGTTTGTTGCGCCGACAGACTTTGCAGTATTATCAAGAATGTTGTAAAAAATGGCAAACATAGCTATTGAAAAAATTCCGGTATTTACAAATGGAGCTGTTATGGCAGCAACAACTGTAGAAACTATATTGCCGCATTTTGACAAAGCTTTATAAACAATTCCTGACAAATACCCTGCTGCAGTTCCTTTAAGCAGGCATACTATTATTGTCATCACAGGATTGTAATTAAGCATAAGGGTACTGAAAGCTTCAGCACCGGAAATTACAGCTATAACAACCACTATTCCAAAGACAAGACCAAGTATGGCCCCACCAATCTCTCCAAAGAGTATAGCACCTAAGATGATAGGTATAAGTGCAAGTGGTGGTGAGAAAGTACCGATTTTGAATCCGCTTGCAAAGGTTTGCAGGACGATTACAAGAGCAGTAAGTATGCCCATTCCAACTAAGCGTCCGGTTTTTGTGTTCATTGTATTCATTTTTTCCTCCTGCTGATATTCCCGTAAATTTAGGCTTATGCCCAGAGGGATACATCGCATTAGGAAGAATAGCATAAAAAGTCCTTGAAGTAAAGACAAAAAATATTTATAATAGTAGTATGAGTTTTTTACCCTAAGAGAAATTTACTTTATAAAATGGATGTTTTAGAGTAATAGTATGACTACTTATGTAATTATTATATATTAGGAGATTATTATGAACAGGAATAAATGGGATGAATTTGGCGGGGGGATTGATGATGTTATTCAAAAAGCAATAGATTCCGGTAACTATAATTCACTTGGCAGAGATGTAAATGATATTATAAGGAAGGCTGCTCATACTTTTGAGGATGCTATTAATAGAGGATTAAATGAAGCAAGAAATAAGACTGTAAAAACTAATCTTGATGGAAATACAGTTGAGATAAACAAAAGCTATCAGGATAGAATAAGAAGACCTGATAGTAAAAAAGAAATAGCTGTGTCGGATAAAAAAATATATATTTCAGATAATGAGCTTATGACCAATGGGATGATAAGTCTAATTGGAGGTGGATTTACATCTTTTGGGCTTGGAATAGGCTTTATAGATAGAATTATAAGTGGAGGTTTTTTAGATATAGTAGCTTTATCTTCTATGTTTGCAGCATCCGCAATTTGGTGTATGTATGGAATTAAGGTGCTTAAAGACCGTCTTATATTTAACAATTATCAGAAAGTTATAAATCTTTCAGAAAGTCATTCATATGCCACAATAGAAGAACTTATGAATGAGACAGGAGAATCAAAGAAAAAGACTATTAAACGTCTTAGAAAAATGATTAGAAAGAGATGGTTTAAGGAAGGTCATATAGATAAAAATGAGACTACATTCATTTCTACAAATGAAACCTATGCACTTTACCAGAAAACACAGCTTGGTTTTGAAGAAAGACAGAGAATAGAGGAAGAACTTGGAAGATTTAAGGAAGAAAATACTAAAAAAGCAGAAAATGAGGCAGAGGTTAATGAAACTCTCAATCAAGGAAGAAAATATCTTGCACAGATTAGCCATCTGAATGATAGGATTACGGGAATAGAAGTATCTAATAAGATATTTAAGATAGAAGACCTTACCGGCAGAATCCTTAAAAGGGTTGAAGAACATCCAAGTAGTGTAGAGGACATAAAACAACTTATGAAATATTACCTTCCTATGACTATTAAGCTTCTTACGGCTTATGCGGAAATGGATGAACAACCGGTTAAGGTGGAAAATATAGATAAATCTAAGCAGGAAATTGAAAATGTACTTGACAGCCTGAATGATGCTTTTAACAAATTGCTTGATGATTTATATAAAGATACGGCTTGGGATATATCAAGTGATGTATCTGTATTAAATGCAATGCTTAAAAGAGAAGGGCTTAAAGGGAATGACTTTAATACTTCTGTAAAACAGAATAATAAAACGCTGAATGAATCAAAGAAGGAAGAAGGCATCGAATTAACATTATAGGTTACAAATTTCAAATATTTTTGACAACCTGATTATTGTATAAAAAATAATCCTCAAAACTTGGGATTATATTATAAGTAAAGGAGAAGATTATGAACGAAAATGAAAATGTAATGCCGGAGCTTACACTTGATGCAAAAGAAGTAGCAGCACCTACACTTACTTTAGAGCAGGAGGTGGCTCCAAGCCTTAGTTTAGAACCGGCACAGGTTAAAAATGAAATGACAAATGTAAAGGCTGATAATCCTATTGGGGTGGACGACAGCATGCTCTCAGAAGCGGAAAAGAAGCAGGTAGATGCTTTTGTAAAGCAGATAGATATAAAAGATTCCAATATAGTTCTTCAATATGGCTCAGGAGCACAGAAAAAAATGGCTGCATTTTCAGAAAAAGCCATTGAAAATGTAAAAACTAAAGACATGGGTGAAGTTGGAAAACTTCTTTCAGATGTTGTTATAGAGCTTAAAGGATTTGATGAAGAAGAGGAGAAGGGAATATTCGGTTTCTTTAAGAAACAGGGAAATAAGCTTCAGATGTTAAAAACCAAATATGATAAAGCTGAAGTAAATATCGGAAAGATTACAGATGCGCTTGAAACTCATCAAATAACTCTTATGAAAGATACGGCAATGCTTGATAAAATGTATGAGCTTAACCTTGCACATTTTAAAGAGCTTACTATGTATATAATTGCAGGTAAAAAGAGATTGTATGAGGTAAGGAATATAGAATTAAAAGAGCTTCTTGCTAAAGCTGAGGCAAGCGGTAAGCCTGAGGATGCACAGGCGGCAAGAGACCTTGAAGCACAATGCACAAGGTTTGAAAAGAAACTTTATGACCTTGAACTTACAAGAACTGTTGCTATGCAGACTGCTCCTCAGATAAGGATAGTTCAGGAAAATGATATAGTAATGAGTGAGAAAATCCAGTCTACTATAGTAAATACTATTCCGCTTTGGAAAACTCAAATGGCACTTGCACTCGGTATAGAGCATGCAGGACAGGCTGCAAAGGCTGAAAGAGCAGTGAATGATATGACAAATAGACTTCTTACCAAGAATGCTGAAATGCTTCATCAGGCATCTGTAGAAGTGGCTAAAGAATCTGAAAGAGGAATAGTTGATATTGAAACTCTTACAAAAACCAATGAAACCCTGATCAAAACATTTGATGAAGTTATGCAGATTCAGAAAGAGGGAAGGGAAAAGAGGGCTGCTGCCGAAGTTGAGATGGCAAGAATAGAAGCGGAACTTAAAAATAAGGTACTTTCTTTGTCTAAAGCTGATTAAATTAAAGCCAATTTGAAATAAAATATTAAAATTTTATAACATTATTGACAGTGTTTTCCAAGAATATTATACTATTCAAAATACTTTCATAATAGGTATTGTTATTTATTGGAAAAAGAGATAGATATAGGAAAGTGAGGAAAAAATGGGACAGATTATTGGCGAAGGAATTACTTTTGATGATGTACTTTTAGTGCCTGCTTATTCAGAAGTTATTCCAAATCAGGTTAACCTTGAAACTATGCTTACTAAAAAAATTAAGTTGAAAATTCCTATGATGAGTGCAGGAATGGACACGGTTACAGAAAGCAGAATGGCTATTGCTATGGCAAGACATGGGGGTATCGGTGTTATTCATAAAAATATGTCCATAGAGCGTCAGGCAGAAGAAGTTGACAAGGTTAAGAGGTCGGAAAATGGTGTTATCACAGATCCATTTTTCCTTTCTCCTGAACATACTTTAGCAGATGCCAATAATGTGATGGCAAAATACAGAATTTCAGGCGTGCCTATTACAGAAGGTAAAAAACTTGTAGGAATAATTACAAATAGAGATCTTAAATTTGAAACGGATTTTTCAAAAAAAATAAAAGAATCAATGACAAGTGAAGGACTTGTTACTGCAAGAGAAGGGATTACCTTAGAAGAAGCTAAGAAAATCCTTGCATCGGCAAGAAAGGAAAAACTTCCTATTGTAGATGCTGCCGGTAATCTTAAAGGTCTTATTACAATAAAAGACATTGAAAAACAGATTAAGTATCCTGACTCTGCAAAGGATTCACAGGACAGGCTTGTATGTGCGGCGGGAGTCGGTGTTACAGCCAATATCTTAGAAAGAGTTGAAGCTTTAGTTAAGGCTAAAGTAGATGCTATTGTAATTGACTCGGCACATGGACATTCAGCAAATGTTATTAAATGTGTGAAAATGGTAAAAGATGCCTTTCCTGAGCTTGATATAATAGCAGGAAATATTGCTACCGGTGAGGCTGCAAAAGACCTTATAGAAGCGGGTGCTGATTCTCTTAAAGTAGGTATAGGTCCTGGTTCAATATGCACTACAAGAGTAGTGGCAGGTATCGGCGTTCCTCAGATTACTGCTATTATGAATGTTTATGAGGTAGCAAAGAAACATGGAATACCTGTAATAGCGGATGGAGGTATCCAATACTCGGGTGATATGGTTAAGGCTCTTGCAGCAGGTGGCGATGTGTGTATGATGGGTTCAATCTTTGCCGGATGTGATGAAAGCCCGGGAGAATTTGAACTTTATCAGGGTAGAAAATATAAGGTTTATCGTGGAATGGGCTCTATTGCAGCTATGGAAAATGGAAGTAAGGACAGATATTTCCAAACTGATGCTAAGAAACTTGTTCCGGAAGGAGTAGAAGGAAGGGTTGCTTATAAGGGAATGGTAGAAGATACTATTTTTCAGCTTGTAGGAGGTATTCGTTCCGGTATGGGATATTGTGGAGCTGAGGACATAAAGAGACTTCAGAATACAGGAAAGTTTGTAAAAATTTCAGCGGCGTCTCTTAAAGAAAGTCATCCACACGATATACATATAACAAAGGAAGCCCCTAATTATTCGTCCGACTTCTAAAAAATAACTGATTTAAAAAATATAGATATATTTTGTTAACTTACAACTGATGATTATATATAATAAAAGTCCTACAGTGAGATTTTGGATTTTGCTGTAGGACTTTTTTGAGGGAAATAAATGAAAATTATAAGTGGTAAAGAAGTGGCAGAGCATATAACTGCCGGTATTAAAGCTGAAATAGAAGAAGTTAAAACTAAGAATAAAAGGTTGCCTAAGCTTGTTGTTATAAGAGTGGGAGAAAAGCCTGACGACATTTTTTATCAAAAGGGTGCCGTTAAGCGTATGGACATGGTAGGAATACTTCATGAAGAAATATGTTTTGAAGAGAATGTGTCAAAAGAAGAATTTTATGAAAAATTTGACAAAATAAATAATGATGAAAATGTAGATGGAATACTTGTTTTAAGACCTCTTCCAAAACATTTGGATGAGGATAGACTCATTCATATAATTAATCCTGCAAAAGATGTGGATGCTATAAGTCCGACTAATCTTGGAAGAATAATGATAGGGGATAGAAATAGTTTTGCACCATGTACTGCAGCCGGTGTGATAGAAATACTTAAATATACGGGAATAAAGATAAAGGGTAAAAGGGTAACAATAATAGGACGCAGTAATGTAGTGGGAAGACCGCTTGCACTGCTTTTTATAAGTGAAGATGCGACAGTTACGGTTTGCCATAGTCTTACTGAGGATATAAAGCAGGCAGGTAAAAATGCTGAAATCCTTGTAGCTTCCTGCGGAAAAGCAAAGCTTATAAACAGTGAATATGTAGCTGAAAATGCCGTAGTTATAGATGTGGGAATTAATCTTGATGAAAATGGAAAGCTTTGCGGTGATGTAGATATAAAAGACATAGAAGCCGTAGCTGTTGCCTGCACTCCCGTTCCGGGAGGGGTGGGAGCTGTTACAACTTCTATGCTTGCAAAACAGGTGTTGTCGGCGTATTATTTGAAATAATCCGAAATTTAGTTAATATATAATCAGCTTTCTTTGTTCCCTTCTTAAATCATCAAGGATTTGATAGGGAATTTGGAGGTTGCCTCTACCGACACCCATACTTATGGCGGGCTTTGGTTTTCCATGGAAATCGGAGCCGCCGGTAATTATAAGTCCTTTTCTTTTTGCAAGTCCCCGTACATAAGTTTCGTCCTGTTTGGAATGGCTTGAGTATAATGTTTCTATTCCTCTTAGCCCGTAATCTATAAGTGTATCAACAAGAAGTTCAAGTTCCTTTACAGGAAGTCTGTATATTATAGGATGTGCGAGTACAGGAACTCCTCCTGCCTTTATAATGCCTTCTATAGCATCTTTTGGTCCGGTAAATTTACGAGCTACATAGTAAGGAGTATCATCTCCCAAATATTTTTCAAAAGCTGCAGAAAAGTCATTTACTATACCTTTTTCTACAAGATATTTTCCAAAGTGAGCTCTAGTTATGATTGAATCAGGAGCGGAAGCAACTATTTCTTCATAAGAAATATCCAGTCCTGCACCTTTAAGATTCTCAACCATTTTAATATTTCTGGCTATTCTTTCTTTTTCTGCTGATTTAAGTAGAGCATTAAATTCAGTATTATTAGGATCTACCAAAAGTCCCAAAATATGGATATCTCCGGTTTTATAAGCGACAGAAATCTCTACTCCGGGAAGAACTTCAAGCTGCTTATCTCTGGGAAGCCCGGCATTATGCTTGCTTGCAGCTTCATATAAAGATTTATAACCGTCGGTAGTATCGTGGTCAGTAAGAGCGAAAGCGGCAAGTTCGGCTTTTGCAGCAAGTTCTACCAATTTTTCAGTGCTTTCTGAACCGTCAGAAAATGTTGAATGTACATGTAAATCTATAGTTCTCATATAGTCCTCTCTTAAATATATTGGTTTATTATAATTATAAGCATTTATTAGAATTATTACAAGATGATTAAAGAATACCTGTTAAAAATGTTTACGAATTATTACGAAATGTTTCGTTATAAGGAAATAATTAGGTAAATATTATTTTATTCTCAAATGATTGCAAGATATTTAAATATATTTTAAGCAATATTCATTTAAATATATAGATAGATAATATTATATTATGTAAAATTTATATAAAAATTAATATTATTGTAGATAATTTGTGAAAATTATGATAGAATTGATTACGATACATTTACGAAATATTTCGTAACAAATTGAAGAATTGGAGGTATATTATATGAAAAAATGTTCTTTAGGTAAGGAAAGAGCTGATTACAGCAAAAAACAGCCATTTATGAGAAGTTTTGCTATAATCCTGATGTTCTGTCTTTTGTTTCAATCGGTTTTACCGAATATAAGTGCAAAGGCGGATGGAAACGGCAGATACATACACGCTTTATATGATGAAGCAACTGACAGTGTTGTTTTTAAGGTAAAAGCTGACAGTGCTTTATATGGTTTTGTTATGTGCAAATCCAATAACTGGTCTCCAAATGATGAATATAAATTTGAAAGAAAAGCAGATGATACTGATAAGAATAAAGAAATGGAAGTTTCTATCAAATATGATAAACTAATTTCTACTGAGCAAGTTCGTGAATATAAGGTTACTTTGAAATATGAAAACAAAAATGATTTGGAATGGATGACTGATGATGGCGGAAACAAAAATGAAAATTCAAAATTTCCGGAGCGTACTCAGACTCAACCGCCTGTAAATCCTGAAAAAAGAAATGTTTCAGCCATTACTTCTTATGATGAAGCAAAAAATACCGTTACGTTTACAGTTGCCGCACCTGACTTTGACTATGGTTATATTATGTGCAGAGCAAACAAGTGGAAGTCAGATAACATTGCTGCACTTAATGACTATAAGCTTCAAAAAGATGGAGATGATAAGCTGAAAGTTACTATTTCTTATGATAAGCTTATCCCTTCTGATAATGATAAAATAAATGAACTCTGGGCTTGGCAGGAAGTAAATCAGTATAAACTGTATCTTCATCATGTGTCAGAAAATAAATATTATTGGGTAGATGCGGACGGAAGAGATATAGTGGGAGTTAATTCAAAATTTGAGGCTAAAAGTAACTTCTCGACAGATCCATGGGTTATAAGTGCATTAATTGATAATGAAAATGATATAAAGTTATTTTTAAAGAAGAACTATAAAGAAAAAACAGGTGAAGAACCTAAGTTTGAAGCTTCTGTTGATGGAGCAGAATATAAAGAGGTGGCAGCTACTATCGAAAATCAAAATGACTATGCTTTAGTAAAACTGTCGTTGGCTGATATATTAAATGGAAACACATTTGATACAAGAAAGCAGATTTATATAAGAAGAAAAAACGCCTCTACTAGCACAAAAGTATTGGCAAGAAATGTATTAGATAAATTTAATTATACAGGTAGTGATTTAGGTGTAAAATTTACTGATAACGGAATTTCAGTTAAAGTATGGGCACCTACAGCTACTAAGGCAGAAACTCTCGTGTATGATAACTATGATACATTTAAAACAGATAAATTAAGTGGAACTCCTTATGAAATGAACTATTCTGCGGATACCGGAATCTATTCTACAGTGCTAGAAAAGTCAAATCAAGATAAATATTATATTTTCAAGTTCCATTTTGGAGAAAAAGTGGTAAGGTATGCGGTTGACCCTTATGCCAATGCGGTCGGATTAAATGGTATAGTCGGTGCCTTAACAGATATAAATGCAGATGATGTAAAGCCTGAGGGATTTGCAGAGGATACAAGACCGGAGCTTAAAAATCCTGAAGACAGTATCCTTTACGAAATGCATGTAAGAGATTTTACAATAGATGAAAATTGGGGCGGAAATCCTGCAAAAGCAGGTAAATATCTTGGTGTAATTGAAGAGGGTACTAAGTATACCGTAAACGGAAAGACAGTTTCTACCGGACTTGACCATATAAAAGACCTCGGAATTACGCATGTACATTTACTTCCTACTTATGATTTTTCTTCAACTGATGAGGCAAAAGCTAATGATAAAGATGAAAGAAACTGGGGCTATGATCCGCAAAACTACAATGTTCCTGAGGGTAGCTATTCTTCAAATCCTGAAAACCCTAAAACAAGAATAAAAGAATACCGTGAAATGGTTATGGGTCTTCATAAAGCAGGAATTAGAGTGGTAAATGATGTTGTATATAACCACATGGCAGGCACAGATAATATGGACAGCATTGTACCGGGCTATTATTTCAGAAGCTATGAAAACGGCATTTATTCAAATGACTCAGGTTGTGGAAATGCTATAGCAAGTGAACGACCTATGATAAGAAAGTTTATTGTGGATTCTTGCAAGCATTGGATAAAAGACTATAAGACAGACGGTTTGCGTTTTGACCTTATGGCTATACTTGATGTAGATACAATGAATCTTGTAAAGACTGAAATTCAGAAGGTAGATTCTTCTCTTATAGTATATGGTGAACCTTGGATGGCGGATAATTCTCCGCTTCCTGATGATAAAAGGACTACAAAGAACAAAGGAATAGCTTATTTTAATGATACCTTTAGAGATGCACTAAGAGGAAATAATAATACACCTCCGTCAAGCGGTTTTGTAAGCGGCGATTCTTCTAAGAACGGTACTGTACTTTATGGAATGCGTGCAAGTGACGGAGATCCTGAATATACCATAAACTATGTGGAAGCACATGACAATTATCCTATATGGGATCAATTTGAGAAAAACCAAAATCATGGTATAAATGCACCTGATTATAGAAAAAATGTACCTGATAATGCTTTTACAGATATGAGAGTGAGAAAGGCTTTACTTGCCAATGCCTTTGTAATGCTTTCACAGGGTATTCCTTTTTATCAGGGCGGAAGTGAAATTCTTAGAACAAAACAGGGAGACCACAATAGTTATAAGAGTTCAGACGAAACCAATGATTTTGATTGGGGTGATAAGGCAGAGTTTTCAGAAGTATTTGACTACTACAAGGGACTTATAAAGTTTAGAAAGGCTCATCCGGCTTTCAGACTTACCAATGCAGACAGTGTAAAAGAGTTGCAAGATGTAAACAGACTTAATAATGATGACAGCCTCATCTTCCAGCACCTTAAAAACAAGGCGAACGGGGACAGTTTCGAGGACATACTTGTGCTTTATAATGTTTCAGGAGAGAAGAAGCATATAAAATGGCTTCCTAAAAATGTTGACTGGAAGGTTGTAGCAAATCATGAGAAAATAGACTTCAATAATCCTATTAAGACTGTTAAGCCCGATAATACTACTAATGTAGATAGGTATAACTTTGACTTAGAACCATACAGCCTTATGATAATGTATAATACTAAGGCTAATGTAAATGAAAATGCTGATATACACTGGCATTATCTCTTTGCTGACCAAAGTAAGGACTACATGACACCGCTTGAACCTTCTGCAACAGATGAAGTAAAAGTAAGATTCAGGGCAAAAGCGAATGAGCTTACTGAAGCTAAGCTGCATTATTATGTAAATTCAGAAAAGAAAATTATTGCTATGAATAGGGTAAGTGATAATTTTTATACTGAAAACGGTTATGATTCTACCAAAGTAGAATTTTGGGAAGGTACTATTCCTTCCGGAAAAGAAACTAAATATTATCATTTTGAAGCAATAAATAAAAGAACTAATGGTACAAAAACAGCATGGATAAGTGCGGGTAAAGGTGATACAGGTTTCGGAATAAGCAACAATGAACCAAGTTACAGCAGTTTTTCCGTTGTACCGAATTATAAAACATCAAATTGGAGTAAGGAAAGCATAATTTATCAGATAATGGTAGACAGATTCAGAGATGGAGATAGAGGGAATAATAAGGATTCAAAAGACTTTTCAAATTCGGGTGAAAAACCTGAAATAAGCACTTGGAGTTCTCCGATTACAAACGGTAATGAAACTGACAAGATTTGGAATAATCAGTTTTTTGGCGGTGATTTGACAGGTGTCAAGGAGGCTCTGCCTTATTTAACTGATACTCTTGGTGTGAATGCTCTTTACTTTATGCCTATATTCCAGTCAGACAGTGACCACAAGTATGATAATGATACTTATGAATATGTGGATAATAATTTTGGCGGAAATAAGGGGCTTGCAGAACTTGGAAAGGCACTTGAAGATAAAAAAATAAACTACATACTTGACGGAGTATTTAACCATACTTCCGCTACAGGAAGTCTTTATAAGGCAAACAAAGATAAATTCTATTTCCAGGGGGATTTTAAGGACGGAGCAGGAAAGTCCATCCCTCACTATCCTTGGCATGGATTTTCAAACTTTGCCAAATTAGACTATAGTAAAGAGGCTACAAAGAACTATATTTATAAAGCTGAAAATTCAGTAGCTAAAACCTTCCTTAAAGCACCTTACTTTGCAGATGGCTGGAGACTTGATGCGGCAGAGGATCTTAACAGTGAACCTCATGATTTTAGGGAAAACGGCAAAGAAGATGATAGGCAGAAGGCGAATAATCTTAAAATATGGAAAGATTTTCATGATAACATAAGAAAAGTATCCCCTGACAGTTTTATCTTGGGTGAGTTTTGGGGAGATAACAGCCAGTGGTATTATGGAAATGCGTGGGACGGCAAGATGAATTATGGCGGTTTTTATCTTCCGTTTATAGAAAATAGTCAGAAACAGAAGTATTTTGACGGAAAACAGAGCCTTGACAATAAAGGTGAATATTCTGTTGCTGATATAGCAAAGTATACGAGGGATTACTTAAAGAAATTCCCTTATTCCACCGCTCTTAACTCAACTAATTCCATATCAACTCATGATAAAATGAGATTTTTAAATCAGGAGTACAGCGGAAAAGATAACACAGCTATGATGACTCTTGCTCAGACTTTACAGCTTACCTATATCGGAATTCCTATGCTTTATTATGGTGACGAAATAGGTGCATTTGGTGATAAAGGCGGAAATGATCCTTATAACAGGCAGACATTTAACTGGAATGATGATGAATGGAACTATGACATTCTTAATAATTACAGAAGCCTGATAGCAGCAAGAAAAGCTAATAAAGATGCCTTTGTTTACGGAGCTTTTGAGGAAATAAAGAGTGATAATGCAGGTAAATATCTGGTTTATGCCAGATATGGAAATAAAGAAAGAGCCATAGTAATGCTTAATAATAATGGAAATACACAGTCAACTTCAATTACATTAAGTGATTTGGACAGATATGGTTTTAGGGATGGAGATAAACTTGTTGATGTACTTTCAGGAAATAAGTTGACTGTAAACGGTGCTTCATTAGAGTTACCAACCGCAGGAATGTCCGCTGCCTGCTATGTGCTTGAAGCAAAATCCAAAGCAGTAGAGAAACTTGATAAGGACAGTTTTGATGTAAATACAGTACTTTCAGAGTTAAATGATACGAGGACTAAGCTTTCTGTACCTGAAAATATTCATTTTACCAAAAATGGAAATGATACAGTTGTAAAATATTCATTAAAAAATGAAAATGGACAGAAATCATTACTTATAAGAGTTACCGATAAAGATGAAACAAAGACAATAAAGGATATTGTTACAAAAACTGCTATCAAATCGGTAAACCTCGGAACACTTCCTAAAGATTCAAAAATTTTTGTAAAAGTACTTGCAGACAGGGATTTGACAGATGGAACAGTAAAGGATGTTTATATGGACAGTGATTATAAGGAAGCTGTTTACAAAAATGAAACTCCTAACAAACCTAACACCCCAAACAAACCTAACACCCCCAATACACCTAATTTACCGGGTACACCAAATGTTCCAAATACCCAAAATGCAGGGGGAGGTTTTGTGCCGCCTGTAGAAACCGGTAAGTCTGAGGGAGAAAAGTTAAAAGATAAAAAGACAGAAAAAACTGTTGATTCAGAGGAAGAACAGTTAAAAGTTGATGACTCTAAAACTCCGCTTGCATCTATGAATGAAAGAGTAGAGGTAAATTTGGATGAGATGCCTGTAAAAAATAAAACGATTACTTTGACAGCGAAATCTGCAAAGAAAATAATTGAAGAACTTAAATCGGTATCTGATGCAAAAACTGTAGTTTTGAATTCAAAAAAACTTATAAAAAAAGGATTTACAATTAAGATGTCACAGGGATTTTTAAAGAAATTTGTTACTTCAAAAATTAAAAATCTTAATGTAGAAGCAGGAAACTGGTATATAAGCTTTGATAAGAAAAAACTTAATAGCCTTTCAACTTCCTCAAAGCAAATAACGGTTACCATGAAGGAAGTAAAAGCTGATAATACTTTGACGGGAAAGAAATACAAGGCTGTGGGTAATGCAGTTATCTTAGAAGTCAACAGAAATTCACTTAAAAAAGGGAAAAAACATAATATAATAATTCCTGTTACTGCAAAATACAGTTCTTATAATAAAACCTTGAATATACTTAAAAGTACAGGCAAAAAGGCTTTCAAGTCCGTTAAGAAAATTAAGTTTAACAAGGCGGCAAAAGAAGTAACAGCTTTATTAAAGTCAGTTAAACAAACAGTGATTTTGGTTATAAACAGGTAAACTTACCGGGTATCACATAAAAAATAATTTTTCAGTCTTTAAATATAAATAAATATGTGATATAATTGTTAAATCTTATATAATAAAGAAATAATAAAGGTAAGGAGAAAGATTTATGAAGCATATTAAAAGCTTAACTACAAGAAATCTTAAAGAATCTATGAAAAAGGGTGGCTGTGGTGAATGTAAAACCTCATGTCAGTCAGCTTGTAAGACTTCTTGTACAGTAGGAAACCAAAGCTGTGAGGCTAGGTAAAACTAATTCCTGCCTTTACTAAAAAGTCAGAGTTTAAGCAGCGGCTAAAGTCGCTGCTTATCTTTCGTAGAAAGGAACTAATAATTTGATTCATCAGTTTCAAAGTAATGGATATAATATAGTACTTGATGTAAACAGCGGTTCAGTGCATGTAGTGGATGAAGCGGCTTATGACTGCATAGCTTTATATAATGAGAAAATTATTGAAAAAAAAGAATTTGAAGAAACTGCACTTGCTGAAATTAAGGAAATAATACTTAAAAAATATAAAGTTGTGTCTGTAACCGAAGAGGATTTTAATGATATAATTTCAGAAATTAAAGAATTACAGAAAGGCGGACAGCTTTTTACAGAGGACATTTACGAAAAATATGTCAAGGATTTTAAGCATAGAAATACTGTAGTAAAGGCACTTTGCCTTAATATTGCACATGACTGCAATCTTGCCTGTCGTTACTGCTTTGCAGGTGAGGGCGAGTATCAGGGTGACAGAGGTATGATGAGTTATGATGTCGGTAAGGCGGCTTTCGACTTTCTTATAAAGAACTCGGGTCACAGAAGAAATCTTGAAGTTGACTTTTTTGGCGGAGAGCCTCTTATGAACTGGAATACAGTTAAAAAATTGGTTGCTTACGGAAGGGAACTTGAGAAAATTCATAATAAAAACTTCCGTTTTACGCTTACAACCAATGGAATGCTGTTAAACGATGAGATTATTGACTTCTGTAACAAAGAAATGACAAATGTTGTACTTAGTATAGACGGTCGTAAGTGTGTGCATGATTATATGCGTCCTACCAGAGGCGGTAATAAGAGCAGTTATGATATAATTATTCCAAAGCTTAAAGACTTTGCTGCTAAGCGTGGCAACAAGGAATATTATGTAAGAGGTACATATACAGGAAATAACCTTGACTTTTCAGCAGATGTACTTCATCTTGTTGATGAGGGATTTAAGGAAATATCACTGGAACCTGTGGTTTCACTTCCTTCAGAACCTTATGCTATAAAAGAAGAAGACATACCGATACTAAAGAAACAGTATGATTTACTTGCCGGAGAGTATATTAAACGCAGAAGAGAAGGAAGAGGATTTACTTTTTTCCATTTTATGATAGACTTATCGGGAGGACCTTGTGTAGCTAAGCGTCTTTCAGGTTGCGGTTCAGGTACAGAGTATGTGGCAATAACTCCATGGGGCGACATTTATCCCTGTCATCAATTCGTAGGAGAAGAAGGTTTTGCTATTGGAAATGTATATGAAGGTATAACTAAAACTGATTTGCAGGAAGGTTTTAAGCACCAGAATGTATATGAAAAGCCAAAATGCAGAGACTGTTTTGCCAGATATTACTGTAGTGGTGGTTGTGCGGCTAATTCATTTAAGTTTAGCGGTAATATAGATGATGTGTATGAGATAGGCTGTGAACTTCAAAGAAAGCGTATAGAATGTGCAATTATGATTAAGGTTGCAGAAGAAACGGATAACGAAGAAGTCTGTCCGGCGTAAGGATAAAAATAGATTTCGTGGAGAATTTCTCCTGAAAATAAAGAACTAAAGAAAGGTGGATTTTGCAATGAATAGCAAAAAACGAGGCATAACTAAAATTTTTAGTTATGTAATAGTGATAGCACTTTTAGCAGCCGTTGCATTGGGAGCGTTTGGCAATAAGGCAGGCAGTGCTGGGGGTATTAAGAGAGGTCTTGACCTTGCAGGTGGTGTAAGTATTACTTATGAAACCGTAAAAGCAAAGCCGACAGTTACTGAAATGGCTGATACCATTGAAAAAATGAGACTTCGTGCGGAGATTTTCAGTACAGAGTCAGAAGTATATCAGGAAGGCTTAAACAGAGTAGTGGTAGATATTCCTGATGTTAAGGATGCCGATGCGGTTCTTAAACAGCTTGGTTCAACAGGCTCACTTCAGTTCATTCCTGTAGAAGGAAATATAAGCTTTGCAGATGGAAAGTATAAGCTGAATAAGTCTATCGAAGAGCTTGTTAAGGAAAAGAAAGTATCCGTGGACGGAGCTGATATTGCCACCGCTAAAGCACAGAGTATTAAGGGTGAGGCAGGTGTTGGTGTTGAGTATATAGTTGAACTTGAATTGAATGCTAATGGGGCAAGTAAGTTTGCTAAGGCTACAGAAGAAAACCTTGGAAAACAGATAGCCATAGTATATGATGGTAATATTATCTCTGCACCTAAAGTTCGTAGTGTAATTACAGAGGGTAAGGCTCAGATTTCAGGACAGGAGTCTATGGAAGAAGCTGAAAGGCTTGCTTCTATAATCAGGGTTGGAGCTCTTCCTCTCGAACTTAAAGAAGTTCGTTCAAGTGTAGTGGGAGCAAAGCTTGGAGATACAGCACTTGAAACTTCTCTTCTTGCAGGACTTATCGGTTTTGCTATTGTATTTTTATTTATGATATTTATGTATAAGATACCGGGACTTGCTTCAAGTTTGGCTCTGATAGCTTATATAACTATAGAACTTGTACTTTTACAGCTTTTACAGATTACACTTACTCTTCCGGGTATTGCAGGTATTGTGCTTTCTATCGGTATGGCGGTAGATGCAAATGTAATTATATTTACTCGTATTAAGGAAGAAATCGGACTTGGTAAATCTGTGCGTTCTTCTATAGGAAACGGTTTTAAAAAGGCTCTTTCAGCTATTGTAGATGGTAATATAACTACTATAATTGCAGCTATAGTGCTTGGTATCTTTGGTACGGGTACCATAAAAGGATTTGCTTATACTCTTGCACTCGGTATTATAATTTCGATGTTTACGGCACTTTTTATAACAAAGTTTTTACTGTATTCATTATATGATTTAGGTTTTGACTCTGAAAAGCACTATGGAACTAAGGTGGACAAGGAGAATAAAACATTCCTTAAATTTGCACCAAAGGCTTATATTATTTCACTTGTAGTTATCGGTATAGGTATAGCAACTATGATATTTAACGGTGCAAGTGGAAGGGGTGCATTTGATTATGCACTTGAGTTTTCAGGCGGTACTTCTACGGAAGTAGTGTTTGAAGGTGGAAAAGTTCCGGGAAATGATGAAATAAGAACTTTTGTTAACGGAATAATTCCTTCATCGAATGTGGATGTAACTCAGATAGTAGGCGAAGATGCAGTTGTAATCAAAACGAAATCACTTAATGATGAGGAAAGAACTAAGCTTCGTGAGGGTTTTGTAGATAAATATAAGGTATCTAAAGATAATATAACAAATGAAAATATTTCAGGTGCTGTAAGTGGTGAGATGAAGCGTTCTGCACTTATGTCGGTTATTGCAGCTACAATTTGTATGCTTATTTACATCATAATCAGATTCAGAAATATTGCTTTTGGTACAAGTGCAGTTTTGGCACTTATTCACGATGTACTTGTGGTAGCCACTCTTTATGCACTTATAAGAATGAATGTGGGTAATACCTTTATAGCTTGTATGCTTACTATAGTCGGTTATTCAATTAATGCAACTATTATTATCTTTGACCGTATCAGAGAAAATATGGCTGAAAGAAAACATGGTGAAACTATTGCAGATATAGTAGATAAGTCAATTACCCAAACCTTTTCAAGAAGTATCAATACTACAATCACAACTCTTATAATGGTAGTTGTACTCTTTATTATGGGTGTAAGTTCAGTAAGAGAGTTCTCACTTCCTATTATAGTGGGACTTATCTGTGGTGCATACTCTTCAATTTGTATAACAGGCACTCTGTGGTATTTCCTTGTAAAGAAAAAGA
>CAUTOC010000017.1:0-38827 GCA_963539695.1 uncultured Catonella sp.
TTTCGGATCAGCGAAAAACTCCAATGGGCGAAACAGACTAAAGTCATTAAAATAATGCTAAGTCAAAGCTTGTAACCTTGACTTAGCATTATTTTATTTTTATTTAATTCCTTGTACCAACAACCTGTATAGTTTCTCAAAATAGCTATCTTCTTCATTTTCAATTTCTTCTACTATCAAATCAGGGCTGTCTGTTATAATTCCTTCTACCGGCTTATGTAAATACTTAATGATAGTTTCACTGTCATTAATAGTCCAAACAAAAATATCCTTACCCTTTTTTTTCGCATCATCATTTAATATATCATTAAATGTAAAATCTTCTATTACAAAAAAATCTACATTTTCATCTGCAAAATTTCCAAACTGTAATGCAATTATATGACCTGTTTCTATCTCAGGAGCAATGGTTTCTACCTCCTCCATAAGCTCCAAATTACCTGACATAGCTTTATAAATTTTATCTACATTAAGCCGTTTCATTTCATTTATAAAAAGTTTTGCATAATTCTCCGGCTCACTCCCATGTGGTTTAAGCTCCACCAAAAGTTTCATATTTAATTCTTTCGCACGCTCTACAAACTCCTCAAAAGAAGGAATATGTCCTACAAACTCTCCTTGTTTTATGGTAAGTCCTACAACTTCATTAAAATTCATATCTTCTACTTTTTTATTTATTCCTGCAAGGCGTTTCAAATTATAATCATGCATTACTACAAACTTATTATCCTTTGTTAAAAGTATATCAACCTCAACATAATCTGCTCCCGCCTCTGCTGCCCCCTCCAAAGCTTCTATAGAATTTTCCACACCCTTCCAAACATAGCCTCTATGACCTATTATCAAAACATCTTTATTAAGCTTTGCAGAAAACATCTGATACCCTGCATGCCCAAGTACAATTATAAGTACAATACTTATGCAGGCAACCACTCTCTTTAGTTTCTTTCTTCCAAAACTCTCATAAGGTTCTACCACAAAGGAAAGCGGCTCTTCATTATCAATTATAAGTTTCACTACCGAAGATACGATTACAAGCTTTGAAATTACTATAAAGAAAAATAAAATTATGCGGGTTATCGTATAAAAAATACTGTTATATATATTTACATTTCCTGATATATCCAAAAACTCAAAAATTAGAGTATTTAACCCCAATAAAAAGCCTCCAACCAAAAACATTACGACTTCAAATTTAAGCCATATCATTACCAGTTTAAACTTACCCCTTTTAGTAAACTCAAAACTTTTCTTTACATTATAAGAAAGCGGGTGATTATTAATAACAGTAAACGGAATTGAAAAAATCAGGCGTAAGTTAATATATCCGCAAATAAAGAGAAAACAAATATACAAAACTTTTCCCTTAAATGTTTTCATAAGCTCTTCAGTTATGAACTTAGGTATAAAAAATTTTTCTGAAAATACCGAACTAAGTCCAAGATTAGATAGCGGTATCATCAATAAAAAGTATATTATAAAAACAAACAGCTGTTTAATGCTAAAGTTTTTCCATTTTAAAAGGATATTTTTTATATTATTTTTCCACACAATTTTTACATTTTTATATGAACAATATACCATTAGGGTAAAAACAGAAAACTCAAGTAAAGTAAGCCCGCTCAATAACATAATAAATACAAGCACCAATAAAATCCCCAACGGCTCACTTAATATATCCATAAAATTATGAGCAGTAAAATTATCCTGACCGGTGCTCATAAGCATAAGTTTAAATACAAATCTAAGCAAAAAACTGCCTAATGTAGTTAAAATCAAATGCAATAATACAGCCTTTGAGTAATAAACAAATTTATTCTGATTTATATTTTTCCACATGACCTTACTTAAATCTTTACTATTTATATCCATATCTTCTTCACCTGTTTTTATTATGAAATCACTATATAACATACTCTATTACCAAGTTTTATGCAATAGTATGGTTAGATATAATGATAATGCGATACAATCAGATGTAGAATTTCGGAAAATATGGTAAGTCTATATTAAATTAGTCGGAAAAATGTGTTAAATCATCATTGAATTAGCCGGAAAAATGTGTTAAATTTATATTATAAATAAGGAGGCAATATGAAAAAATCCAATCTTATAATATTAATTTTAAGTATCTTTTTAATAACAGCTTCATTTTACACAACCCCTGTACTTTCAGCCACACCTATGCTAAATAAATCGTCTGTAAATTTGCATATAGAACAGGGATATAAACTTAAAATCAAAGGACTTGATAAGAAATTAACAATAAAGTGGTCGACAGGAAATAAGAATATCGCTTCCATATCAGACAAAGGCTCGGTTAAAGGACTCGCAAAAGGAAAAACCGTAGTCTATGCCAAAATTTACAATAAAAATAAACTCAAATACACTCTTAAAGCAAAGATAACCGTAGATAGAAAAGGCTATGCCACAAATCAAACTTCACTTGCTAAACTTCTAAAAAATGATAAAGTGAGTGATATAATCGTAAACGGAAAAACTGATTTTATAATTCCAAAGGGAAATTTCGGCAAAAATTTAGAAAGTACAGGAAAAAATCTATCACTTAAAATTGATGCTGAAAGTTCTCTTAATTTTGTAAAGCTAACCGGTACTGAAAATGCAAATATTGAAGTTTTAGGACAATTATCTTACCTTTACTCAAAAAATGATAATACCAAAATAAGCCTTAAATCTTCCGGGAAAAATGCCGCCATAAATGCAATACATTTAGAAAAACCTTCTGTATTGGCTTTTACCTCTGACAGTAATGAAGCACTTTGTAATATCTTTGTACTTGCAAAGTCCGATATTAAAATAAGTGGAAAAAATAAAAATAAAGATGTAATAGCAATTAAAGAAAGTGCAGAAGAAACAAGTATAACTGCCGATAAAAATATCGAAATTTATACGGATACAAGGACTACTCTTGTAGTAAATAGTGGCGCCAAAGACTCCAAGATAACCACATTAAACTATAAAATTCCTATAACTGTCACAAATAATACTGATAGTGCTCTCACTGTTACTACTCCATCTGTAGAAAAAAAGGTAGAGGCAGGCGAAACTCATACTGTAACGGGGAGAAATTAAATAGAGTAACAATTAGTTTTTAGGGAACTTCTTGTATTTATTTTACTATAAAAGTTCCCTAAAATGTATCAGTTACAATAATTTGATTGTCAGAACTGTAGAGTGTAAAACTTTCGACTTTTACCACTTCTTGACCTTTTATATACATATCTGTATTTTGATGAAAAAATGTTTCTATATATTGAGTTTTTGTAGATAAATCCGTTGCAATTCCAAGATGATTATACTCTTTATTTTCTTTTTCCTCAAAAAGTAAATAATTGCTTTTTAATTTTGAATGTATTAGTTTAGGATTAAAATTGATTACTGCATCTGTATAAGATAGTTTAGTTAGATTTTCATAAGAGAAATTCTTATATCTATCAGAAATATCATCATAAAATACGCTGTTTTTTACCATCAAATCTGTAAATTTACTTTTTTTAATACGACTAATAATATATCTAGTTTGAACTTTTTTATTATTTTTATCATTTAATAACTGAATTATTTGAATATCTGCTAATTTGTGTAACCCTATCAAATGTATAAAATTTTCTTCTTTATATGTATAATCAATAGTCTCTCCATTTGATAACAGATATTGAACTCTGCAGTTTTTTAATCTTATATATTCATTATATTTTTGTAACAATTCATCCATGATGCCTCCGTTTTATACAACAAGATGCCCCTGATTTAACTCAGGAGCATATTATTACAAGGTTCCTTGTTTTTCAGTATTATACCTATTCGGGAGAGCGAACCAACTCTCGCTTGGGAACTCCAGTTACGAGCCGAACGACCGCAACCTTCTTAGTTCGTTTAAATAATACCAAAAATATCATTAAAAAGCAATAGCATTCAGATTTTTTACCCTCAAATCCTCCCAATATCCCCAATAAGCTCATTCACCTCATCCTCAGTATTAGCCCAACTGGTGCAGAACCTTACTATATGAGAAGTTTCATCATATCTTCCCTCATATTCAAAGGCATACTTAACAGAGAGTTTGTCCATCTGATTCTGTGTAAGTATTACAAACTGCTGATTGGTTGGGCTTTCTATATAGGCTTTTATGCCCTTATCCTTAAAGGCTTTCTTAATCTTCATGGCATATTTAACAGCAGATTCAGCTATGTTAAAATAAAGACCATTTTCAAAGAGTGCGTTAAACTGTGCCCCTAAAAGCCAGCCTTTGGCAAGCAGGGCGCCGTTTTGCTTCATATAGCTTCTAAAACCTGTCATCAGCTCTTTGTTTGTAATAACAACAGCTTCACCAAACATGGTGCCACATTTTGTACCACCGCAGTAGAATACATCTGTTAAATTTGCTAAGTCTTTCATAGTCACATCATTTCCCTCTGCTGCCAGTCCATAGCTAAGCCTTGCTCCATCCACAAAGAAATAAAGTCCGTATTCCTTACAGACTGCGCTTATAGCTTCAAGTTCTTTTTTAGAATATATAGTTCCAAATTCAGTAGGAAATGAAATATATACCATTTTAGGCTCAGTAATATGCTCTTTCGCCCCGCTTATCTTATAGTTTTCAGCCACTTCACGAACCTGATCCGCTGTAAGCTTTCCGTCTTTTCCTGTTACAGCTTCAACCTTATGCCCTGTATTTTCTATGGCTCCGGTTTCGTGTACGCTTATATGACCTGAGTCTGCACTTATCACACTCTGATAGCTTCTAAGTGCAGAAGTTATTACTATGAAGTTGGTCTGAGTACCACCCACCAGAAAATGCACCTCTGCTTCCGGTTTATTTATATACTTTTTTATCTCAGCCTTAGCCTTTTCACAGAACTCATCAAGTCCATATCCCGGATAACTTATATCACTTATATCATTTATCGCCCTAAGCACCTCGCTGTGTGCAGGTTTATTGTAATCGTTGTTAAATCTGATCATTTCATCTCCTCTTTTCTATTTGCTAAAAATTTCATATATCTAAATATAACAACTATAATTTATCATAGTTGCATGATATAATTTTTTTGTTGTCGCAACCCAATCTGGCAACAGAAAGGGGGTGCCTTGCAATATGTGGTTCTTTAATTTCTTGGTTTCTGTCACAGTAGCGGTAGCTAACTACCTCATCTACAAATGGCTAGACAGAAATGGGAGCGATAACTAGCCTAAGTTCTACTGTCTACTCGACATAAAAGAGAAGAACCCTAAGAAAGTTGACGGCTTCTTAGGGTTCGTTTTGTGTCTTGCTTATTCTTTAATTTCTTTGGTCAATATAATCATACTATATTATTAAAAAATTTGCAAGTTTTAGACATTGAAAATCTCACCCTCTCTTAATCCCATTCTTATTTAACAAATATCCCATAACCGAGCCTACCACGCCTCCAAGTACATGGGAGAGATTTGAAATATTATCCTGAACCATAATTCCCTCATATACCTGTTGCCCTATGAAGATAACAGCTACCAATATAAAGGTAAGAGGGATTTCCCTGTCCTTAAACCCTGTAAATGAGCTAAGCAAAATAAATGTAAATACCACTCCGCTTGCCCCGCAAAGTGCTATATTCGGAAAAAGTATATAATTTACAATTCCTGTTATCAGAGCCGTAATTATTATCGAATGAATGAGCAGCTTACTTCCATATTTTTCTTCAAGCAGCGGACCTAACAGCAAAATATAGGTTATATTCCCCATAAAATGGTCCATTCCGCTATGTCCGAAAACATGTGTAAAAAATCTAAGATAGGTAAGCGGATTTGTAAGCGATGAATGATAAGTCATAAAAAGCAGCTTATTTGTCGTTCCCTTTGTAAATATACTTAACACAAGTGCAATAAGACAAATCGCCGAAAATCCCAGCACTACCGGTGAATTAATAGAAATTTTAAGTCCTTTTTTCATTATATACTACTCCTATTTCCAGTTATCATTTAACTCAATTTTATCAGGAACTATCTCATCTATAATATCAGAATGTTTACCATCTAAGGTAAAGGTAATTTTAAGTTCTTTCCCTATATTTTTTCTTACAAAATCAAGCAACTCAGGTTTTCCGGCTAACTGCAGAGCAACAAAATGCCCATAGCTTAAATCACCCTCTTTACCTGTAAATTCAACCGTACATATATCATCCTCTTCATCTTCGTTTTCCATATTTGTTCCGTAAAATACAAACTTCTCATTATTAAAATTTCTCTCAGAAGGTATTTTTTCAGAATATAAACTCCTAATACTAAGCCCATCAAAACAACTGTCAGGATTTTTTATCAAATATGTACTAACTCTTCTTTTCTCTACTATATTGTCTTCACCATCCGACTCTACATCAATTACTCCTTTAAGAACTCCCCCGTCTACCACAGGCTCGCTGTCATATTCTATAAGGATTCCCCTGTTTAGCTTACTTGAAGAGGCATTTCTGTCTATTCCTTCACCTGCAATATCAGAAAAATCAATATCTACTCCGGTAAGTGATTTATGTATATAATTTATATCTTTAACATTTATGATACCATTATTCTTTTTAGCTGCTTCCGTCAAATACTTGCAGGAAAACCTTGAATTCTGAATGAAGGTGCTTATAAAATATTCCTTCCAATCTTTATATTTTGAAATTTCGTCACTGTCAAAATCCTCATAAGACATCGCCATCTCAGTAACTGCCGCCTTCATGTCATCCCCAAGCACAATCTTCTGAGATTGCTTATACAGATGCATGCCAAAATGATAACCTACTATTAAACAAATACATATAATTAGCGTTATTATTGATTTTTTATCCCCCAATATCTTCGATAGCATGACTTCACTTCCTTCCACATAATTAGTGCTATATTATTTCCAAAAGTTAATTATTATCCTTACCCATACAGCCCCGTCTGTAAGTTGTCAAAAAAGTGAATGTGCAAAGCACGCTGAACTTTTTTGACACTTACAGAGGTAGGGGCGTAACTTAGTAATAATATACTTTCTATTAATAATATAGCACCATTAGTTCCCACACTCAATACTAATTTCCGTAAATTTCCCCAATATATCGTCTACTGTTATTTTTGTCTTTTCTTCTTCCGCCTTATCTATTACAGCCTTTCCCTGATGCAGCATAACAAGTCTGTTACCATATTCTACCGCATATCTGAGATTATGAGTTACCATAATCGCAGTAAGCTTTTTCTCCTTAACCACCTTGTCAGTAAGCTCCATAATAAGGTCGGCAGTTTTTGGATCAAGAGCAGCCGTATGCTCATCAAGTATAAGAAATTCAATAGGTGTAAGCGTAGACATAAGCAAGGTAAGAGCCTGCCTCTGCCCACCTGATAACGACTTTACCTTAGTATTTAACTTCTCCTCAAGTCCAAGACCTAGTCCCGATAAAATTTCCTTATAATAATCTATCCTTGTCTTATTTATTCCAAAAGAAAGTCCGAATTTTTTCCCTTTGTTATCCGCAAGAGAAAGATTTTCAAGTATTGTCATTTCAGGACAGGTGCCAAGAGAAGGGTTCTGATATACTCTTCCTATTCTCTTATTTCTTATATATTCCGGAAGCTTTGCTATGCTCTTTCCTCCTATTATAATATCCCCTTTATCAAGAGGAATACTGCCACAAATAAGATTCAGCATAGAAGTCTTGCCTGAACCGTTACTTCCTATAACAGATACGAATTCACATTTTTTAATATTCAGGTTAAAATCTTCAAAGAGGCACATTTCATTAACTGTTCCGGGATTATAATATTTGTAAATACTTTTAAGTTCTATCATGCCTTGCCTCCCTTCCTCTTTTTAATATTACCTGCTGCAAGAATCAAGAATAAAAGCCCTGCTGTAATAAGCTTTAAGTCAGATGCGGCAAGTCCCAGCGAAATAGCTATGGATACACAGGCTTTATAGATAATCGCACCTATTACTACAGTTGTAGTAGGCTTAACAAAATTAAAATGTTTTACAAGACTTATGCCTATAATTACATTTGCAAGTCCTATAACCACTGTTCCTGTACCTGTTGATATTTCAAAGAAACCGTTCATCTGGCAGTAAACACTTCCTGCAAGAGATGCAAGTCCGTTGGCTATGGCAAGTCCAAGAACTTTAACATTTCCCTTATCTTTTGCAAGACCGGTTACTAGCACTTCATTATCTCCTACTGCACGAAGTAAGAAGCCCGACTTGGTTTTAAGGTAAAAATCAAGCAATAGTTTTGTAATTATAATTATTATAATAAGTATAATCAGATTGCTGTAAGGTCTCATTCCTTCCGGAAATATCTTACCCAGAAAATCATTTTCAAATAAAGTCTGCTTGCTAAAAAGAGGAACATTAGCCTTTCCTGCTATCCTAAGATTTACAGAATATAGAGCCGTCATAACTACAATTCCCGAAATAAGGTCACGAATTTTAAACTTCACATGAATAATTCCCGTTATTGCTCCAAATACCACTCCTGCTACTGTTGCCACAAGCATAGCAAGGGGAATAGGTGCTCCCATAAGAATCATAGCTACCGTAACCGCCGCTCCAAGAGGAAATGTTCCATCTACGGAGAGGTCAGGAAAATCAAGTATTTTATAAGTTATATACACACCCAAAGAAAGTATGGCATACACTAACCCCTCTGTAAACACTCCCAGTATTATCTGCATCTAAGCCTCCACACCTATTATTTAAGCCTTTATTAAAAACCAAGTAACCACAATTTAAATCTATCACACTTTTCTATGTTTAATTATACTATTCATGTTCATAAGATGTTTCATAAATAATTTGGAATAAGCTGTGGCATTTAATATATTTTTCTAATTGTAGCAAACTAGATTTTAGGCTTGTTGCTAGCAATTATCTTTACTTTCCTACTTCTTTATAACCTTCCGGAAGTGTAAGTCCATAAGCCTTTGCAGCCTCTTCATTTCCATATAAATCAGCTTCTTCAAAAGTTATAAACTTCATCTCACTTGCCTTTGCTTCGCCTTTAAGTACCTTAGCCGCCATCTTACCTGTTTCTTCGCCCACAAGTACATAATCAAGTCCCACACTTGCTACACAACCTTTTTTTACCTGCTCTATCTCGCTTCCAAATACAGGTTTGCCGGCTTTTTTAGCCTTATCAAGCACTATATCAAGGCTGTTTACCACTGTATTATCTGTTATATTATTTATACAATCAACCTTTGTTAAAATATTATCGGTTGCAAGCGGCACATCCGCCGGAGAGGTAACTGCCTGCTCTATTATTTCAAAGCCAAATTCTTTAGCCGCCTCTTTGTATTCCTTAACCGACATTTCGGAGTTTACTTCGCTTGTGCAGTAAAGAATACCGATATTTTTTGCATCAGGCATAACTTTTCTTATCATTTCAAGCTGTTTTCTAATAGGTAATTTATCGCTTGTACCTGTAATATTGCCAACCGGAGTTCCATCTTCCCCAGCAAGTTCCGCCGCTACCGGATTGGTAATTGCCGTATATATAACCGGAATATCTGTGTCCTTAGCCATACTGTAGCTTATCTGTGCCATAGGAGTTGTGATTGCACAGATTAAATTTACTTTTTTAGCCACAAAATTATTAGCTATTTGAGCCGCCATTCCGCTATCTGCACTTGCATTTTCATAAATTATTTCAAGGTTTTCTCCCTCTTTATAACCGCCTTCCGCAAGTCCTTTTATAAAGCCCTCTCTACAATTATCAAGTGAGCCATGCTCTGCAAACTGACCTATGGCTACTGTTACCTTATTGCCGCTTATAGGATTTGATGTCTTTTCTGCAGGTACTGTAGATGCCGGAATCATTGAGGTCATCTTCTCCGAACTCTCTTTTGATTTTAACGAATCTGCTCCTCCACAGGCTGTAAGCGAAGCCATTAAGCCAAACACAATCCCTAATGCCACAATTTTGTTTGATTTTTTCATATTCTCTCTCCTTTTCACTTGTGTAATAACGAATTACACAAAAAGCCCCAAGCAGAAGTCTCCTTCCACTTGGGGCGAATATTATCCGCGTTGCCACCCAATTTGATGTTAATACACCCTCTTAACCCTATGCCACCACACAGGTAATGAGAATAACGGTCATCACTCCGTCTTATCCTACTTTGTTCGGACAAGCCCTCAGAAGTCCATTCACTAAGCTTCCTCATGCTGATTTCCACCGTCACAGCTCTCTGATATGAGTACCCCTTAACTACTACTCTCCCTCACAGGTTTAATTTTTGATATAATAACTCATTATATCTAAGATGTCAATAGCAAAATTTAGTTGAAATTATACTCTGTTACAATAGGCTTTCTACCTTCAGCCTTATCTCTGTAATACTCATAAAAACTTATTCCCAAGTATGAGCCTGAAATATTGTAAAGATTGTTATATCCTAACTTCTGTAATGCACAGATTACATTATAACTTCTCTGTGAAGAACGGCAATGCAGATATACCGGAACATTCTTAGGTATTTCTGAAAGCCTCTCTCTAAACTGTGACATAGGTATATTTACCGCATTTACAAGATGTCCTCTTGCAAACTCAGCTTCTTCTCTTACATCGATTATAACCGCATTACTTTCTACAAGCTCTCTTACTTTATAAACAGGCACCTGTCTGAATGTTTCATGTAAAAGATTAAGTGCTACAAGTGCTGTGTGATTTACTACATCCTTTGCCGTAGAATAATAAGGAGAATAGCAAAGTTCCAACTCTTTTAAATCCTCCAAGGTTGCATTCATACTTATCATAGCTGCGATTATATCAACTCTCTTATCTACACTTCCTTTTCCTACAGCCTGTGCACCTAAAATTCTTCCGGTCGGTTTCTCATATATAAGCTTAAAGAACATAGGATTTGACTCAGGCATAAGACCTACCTTGTCACCCGGAATAGTATAGGCAAAATCATAATTATAGCCATGCTCTTTACAATCTTTTTCATTAAGACCGGTATTTGCCACATTGAGATTAAAGAGATGTATACAACTTGAGCCTATTACTCCCTTATTTATATGGTTTGCTCCAAACATATGGTCAGCGGCTGCTCTTGCCTGTCTTTGTGCAGGTCCTGCAAGCGGAAGTCTTGTCTTATCATTTGTAAGTCTGTTTGTAACTTCTATAGCATCACCTACAGCATAAATATCCGGATAATTTGTTTGATAATTATAATTTACAAGTATTCCTCCTGTCTTTCCGAGTTCAATTCCTGTTTTCTTTGCAAGCTCCGTTTCAGGAGTAACGCCGATAGCCATTATTACTATCTCAGCTTCAAGATGTTCTCCTGTAGAAAGCACAACCTCTCCTTCTCCTATTTCCGTAACCGTCTTACCTAGGTAGAGATTTATTCCATGGTCAATAATTTCCTTATGAAGTATCTGTGCCATGTCCTCATCAAGAGGCTTCATCACCTGATTAAGACCCTCTACAAGGTTTACTTCTTTTCCCGCTTCCTTAAAATTCTCTGCAACTTCAAGACCTATAAATCCTGCCCCTACAACAGTTACCTTGCTTACTTTATTAGTTTCAACAAAAGTTTCTATTCTCTTAATATCCGTAACATTCTTAACTACAAATACATTTTTTTTGTCAATGCCCTTTATGGAAGCAGGTAAAATAGCATTTGCTCCCGGAGCAAGTGCAAGCTTATCATAACTCTCTGTAAAAGTTTCTCCGGTAAGCAGATTTTTTACCCTTACTTCTTTCTTTTCAGGAAGTATTTCTGTAACCTCATGGTTTACAACAGCTTTTATCCTATATTTATTCCAAAATTCATCAGGATCCATAAGCACCAGCTTATCACTGTTATCAACTATTCCGCTTAAAGCAAAAGGCAGACAGCAGTTTGAAAATGAGACATTTTCTCCTCTCTCAAACATAATTACTTCTGCAGTTTCATCTATCCTCCTTGCCCTTGCCGCTACACTGGCTCCACCTGCAACTCCTCCGATTACTACAACCTTCATAACAATTCTCCTTTCCTTTACTGTCTCTTTAATGTCACTTAATTTTTCTTTTCATTTTTCTGAAATTATATACTGCGGCTCCGCTTACAGTCCATATTATAAGGCTTATAAATGCCCCGTCAGAAAGCCTTGCAGGAGATAACGGGAACATCAGCAAAACAATAAACCCTGCCGAAATAATCACCGCCACAATACTTAAAGCTTTTCGCCATTTTCCTTTGGCAAATGATATACTTATGAAGCTTACATACATATAAGCTACCGCCGCAAGTACACTTGCCATATCAACTATGTATATAATTACCTGTCTGCCTACAAATGCACCTATAAGGCTTACTGCACATACAAAACCTATTGCATAGGGCTGTGCTCCTTTTGAATTTTTAATGCTGTATCTTGCCGCAAGATGCTTCCTTACAGAAAGGCTTGCAATCAGCTTGCCTGCCGCTATCATAAAGCCGTTTATACCCCCTACTACGGCGGCTGCAAGAGCTATAAGCATTATATAAAATCCTGCATTTCCTAATTTATTTACTATAGAATCTGCAACTGCCCAATGGGTATTTGCGGCAGCATCAGGAGAAAAACCCAGTCCTGCTATTGTATTTAATGCTCCATAAATAAAAATACCAATTACTACTGAAATTCCTACAAGAAAAGTTGATTTACCCGGCGGAAAGCCCAACTCTTCCGAAACCTGCGGCACCACATCAAAACCTACAAACAAAAACGGAACAATGGCAATCACCGTTGATATCTCTTTTAATGAAAACCTGTAATCTGCCACATAGTTCGTATTAAAAGTGTTTAAATCACTTTTGATAAACATAATTACCAATATACCTGTTATTATAACCGCAAGCAGAATACTCATCACATTTTGAACCTTGGTACTTATTTTAAGACCTTGGATATTTATAAAACCAAATAATAAAATAACCGCCGCCATGACAATTACATCTGTGATATAAACTGAATATCCTGAAATAGAATACAGATAACATATATTCATGCTCTCTCCGAAAATTGCTCTTAAAAGCAGAACAAAAGCTCCCGCATTTAACGGAACCATACTGAGATAGCATAAGCTTAATGACCATCCGACAACAAAGCCATGTCCTTCGCCCAGTTTGTTTAGAGTAAAAGTAAACTCTCCACCATCTTCTCTATGATTTTCAAGCATTATATGATAAGCGTTTTGTATCACCATTATAAAAACTCCGCCCGCTGCAAGCCCTATAAAAGTATTTATAACTCCCGCTTCCCTTAAAAATTTTGTACCCGGAAGGGTAAAAGAACCCCAGCCTATTATGGCTCCTATAACCAATCCTAAAACATCTATATACCTTAATTTTTTATCCATTTATCTTATATACGCACCTTTTTAGCCACTATATTTCCAAGAACCCCGCCCGATGCCATAAATATAAGGTAGAACCAGCCCGACAATGAGAAGTTGGCAATAGGGGTAAATAATGCTCCTGCATTGCAACCGTTTGAAAGCCTTGTTCCAAATCCCATCACAAAACCTCCGATTGCATAAAAGATTATCTGCTTAAAGTTAATCTTGAGACTTGCCTTAAATGATGCTACAAATGTATTTGATGTAAGCATATAAAAAAATGCTCCCAAAATTATACCTATATCCTGTACACTGCTGCCATGCTCTAAAAGAGGAGCCACATAATGCTTTGTATCGCCCTTAACAAACTCTCCTATTGCATCTGCACTTACACCAAAAAGCATAAGAACTTTTCCGAACCATATACCAAAAGGTGTACTTACACCCCAACCTGATTTTGTAATTCCCATTAAAAGAATAAATATACCGGCAATTACAATCGAAGCCTTTTTTAAACTCCATGAACGCACAAAAATCTTTTCGTATCCGCTTTCACATAACGGGCAAGTTCCGCCGTTTTCTTCAAGGCTCTTTTTCTCATCTGAAAGCTGTGTCATCTCACTTCCAAGTTTTGAGTAACTGCCGTCTTTCTTTCTCTTATTCTCATACATATAGCTTAGTTTAACAACTATAAGACAAAGGATTCCTGTTATTATAATAGAGCCTAAGTATCCGTCAAATCCGTCAAACTTAAATAAATCCGGGAAAAATACTCCATTCTTATCCCCTGTCTTAATTATAGAATCCTTTACCCAAGTCGCTGTATGCTGAATAGGAAAACCTAAAAAAACTCCCACACATAAAAATACAAGGGTGATAAATGCTTTAGGAAGTTCAGCTGCCATATCTGTAAGTGCTCCTGAAGCACAGCAAGAACAAAATGCCATACCGAAACCGAACAATATACCGCCTATCACAAGCCCCATATTTATAGGTCTTACTCCCAACTTTAACTCTGAAAGATCCGCACCGAATAAAAATGCCGTACTTAATATAGCCGTTATAAAGAACATAAACATCAAGGCTCTCATAAGCTTTGTAGAACCTGCATTATATGCCCTGTTTACACTGCCCGCAAAACCCATATACCCTCTTGAGAGTGCATAACCTAATGCCAATCCCGCTGCAAGCCTGAAATAAAGCATAGGCGTTTTAAGACCGAACATACCGAACAGCACAACAGCTGCAAGCAATATAAATCCGGCAATTCTCTCTTTCTGTTTCATTTTCTTACAAATCTCCCTTCTCGCTGCCGTAACATCAAGTGCTACAAGCTTAGTATAATTTTTGCCGAACAAGGCATAAGTGCAATCTACAAGCAAAAGATAGGCTGTTTCTTATACTTGTATTGCACTCATTTCTTATTTCTATAAATATACCACATTTTTCACAATATCTCAATAGTCCAAGCTTAATTATTTGTAATAAATTTCAACTTTTTTATTTTTTATATTACTTTTACTATAAGTTTTTTACAATGAAAGCCTAAAATATTAATATCCCGCTTTCTACATCATCTTCCATTTCATTAAAAACAAGCATTTTTTCTTTTTTTATTTGCCTTTTTTTTCAACTAATGTTATAATCCATATAATATCGTATGGTCGATAGAATCCCGACATATTAGGAGGTTAGGTATGAATAATAAAAATGAATTTAAGGACATTGCAAAGAAAATAGTCTATACCGGAATAGGTGCTGTGGCTGTGGCTGCCGAGGCTGCCGGAGGAGTTGTTGAAAAACTTGCTGAAAAAGGCGAACAAGTTGCAACCGACAGCAAAATCATTAATGACGGAAAGAAAGCCGTTAAAGACTTCAAAGAGAATGTAACCAAAAGTCAAGCTAAAAAGGCTATGGATGCAGTTGTCGATATGACAAAGGAAGAACGCGAGGCACTTCGCAAAAAACTTGACGAGTTTGAAGCAGAAATCGAAAAGGCGGTAGGCGAAGTAGACGGTGTTGAAAATGCCGAAAATGATGACAATATTGAAGTAGAGTTCTATAACGATGTAAAATCCGAAACCTGCGAATCCTGCTCAGAACAAGGCAAAGCTGAAGAAGAAAAGGATTGCTGCTCAGAAGACTCTTGCACAGAACACAGTTGCTGTTGTAAAGAGGACAAAGAGAAATAAGCACAAGTAATTTTTTGAATTACAGCTCCGAATGATAACGCTTACTCTGCGTATTAAGCATTATTCTTCGGAGCATTTACTTTCTTATATTTATATTTACAAAAAGGAGCAATTATTAGAAATCAACTTCTGTATCATAGTAGCAGCATTTAAGAAGTTTTTCCATTTCTTCCTGTTTAGGCTGTCTCGGATTAGAACCCGTGCAGGCATCAGCAATAGCATTTTTCGCAATCTCAGGAAGTCTCTCAAGGAAGATATTCTCAGGTACAAAGCTCTTCTCCGCCGGGAAGCTGTCAAGACCGTAAGTGCCGATTCCGTGAGGAATTTTAAGGCTGTCGTTCATTCCTCTTAAATATTTAATAAGGTTAGCAATCTTCTCGCCCTCAGAAGCACCACCAATTCCCATATAATCTGAAATATGTGCATATCTTTTAGCAGCTGTAGCATCTTTAGCATTGAAGGCTATTACCTTTGGAAGATACATGGCATTTGCAGAGCCATGGATGATGTGTGCACCCTGATCCTCAAATACGGCACCGGTCTTATGCGCCATAGAGTGAACTATACCAAGGAGTGCATTGGAAAATGCCATTCCTGCAAGACATTGTGCATTGTGCATTCTGGCTCTTGCATCCTTGTCACCCTTATAGGACTCCACAAGGTCAGCCTTAATCATGGTCATTGCATGAAGTGCAAGCGGATCTGTATAATCACAGTTTGCTGTAGATACATAAGCCTCAATAGCATGCGTAAGAGCATCCATACCTGTATGTGCAACAAGCTTATCAGGCATTGTTTCAGCGAGGTCAGAATCTACAATAGCTATATCAGGAGTGATTTCAAAGTCGGCTAAAGGATATTTGATACCCTTTGAGTAATCTGTAATAATTGAAAATGCCGTAACTTCAGTAGCTGTACCCGAGGTTGAAGGAATAGCACAGAAATGAGCCTTCTTTCTAAGTTCAGGTATGCCGAATATCTTACACATATCCTCAAAAGTACATTCAGGATACTCGTACTTAATCCACATAGCTTTAGCCGCATCGATAGGTGAACCGCCACCCATAGCAACTATCCAGTCAGGCTCAAATTTAAGCATAGCCTCTGCACCGCGCATAACTGTCTCAACTGAAGGATCAGGCTCAATTCCTTCAAAAAGCTCAACCTCCATACCTGCTTCTTTAAGGTAATTTACTGCCCTGTCGAGGAAGCCGAATTTTTTCATCGCACTTCCGCCCACACAGACGATAGCCTTCTTTCCTTTAAGGTTCTTGAGGTTCTCTAACGAACCTTTTCCATGATAAAGGTCTCTGGGTAATGTGAATCTTGCCATTTCAATATCCTCCTAAAGTATATTTTCAGATTGCAATTATTAAAGCTGCAATCTTTGACTATTTTTTAACAATCTATATTATATACCCTTTTGGATGAAAATTAAATAGCTTTTTGTAATATTTCACAAAAAATATACTAAATTTTGCATTATTTTGATAATGATTACCAATATCTTTTTCATGCCACTTGGAATGAAGTCCTACCAAAATATAGCCCTCCTTAAATACCTTTCTCCTTACTGCAGTTTGGTCAGCAGGTTTCATCAGGATACTTAGCTATAAGTTCTTTTAATTTATCAGTTGACATAAGCTTCACATTAGGGTACATTTCAAACAGTACATTTTTAGTACATTAAATAACAAGTTTAGGAGTATTTTATGAAAAAACCATGTATAGTAGGAATAGCCGGCGGCAGTGCTTCCGGTAAGACAACCATAGTAAATAAGCTCAAAGCTTCATTCGGCGATAATATTCTTGTAATAAGCCATGACTCTTATTATAAGGCTCATAATGATTTAAGTTACGATGAACGCACAAGGCTTAATTATGACCACCCTGATTCATTTGATACCGATTTAATGGTAAAAGATATCGATAAACTTTCAAATGGGGAAGATGCCGATATTCCTGTTTATGATTTTTCAATCCATAACAGAACCGACTCTACTACCCATGTATTTCCTAAAAATGTAATCATAATAGAAGGAATACTAATACTGGCAAATAAGGAACTGCGTGACCTTATGGATATAAAGGTTTTTGTAGATACAGATGCGGATGAGAGACTTTTAAGGCGAATAAAGCGTGATGTAACTGAAAGAGCCAGAACCATTGATTCTATTATAAATCAGTATCAGCAGACTGTTAAACCTATGCATGAACAATTTGTAGAGCCTTCTAAAAAGTATGCGGATATTATTATCCCGAGAGGCGGGGAAAACTCCACCGGAATAACTATCCTTACCGAGCATATTAAACACATGCTTACAATATAAGAAACTAATTACATACAGGGATTTCTATGCTTTCTTTATTACTTTTTTATTACTTTTAAAATAAAAACCTTAAAATATAATTAAAATTAGCGATTTTTACGGCTTGACCCTTGTTCCGTTATTAAAAAAATGATAGAATAATCCCTACATATCATTATAAAACAATAGGAGGAGCAATATGAATAACAGTAGACATTTTCAGAAATTTACAAGTTATGGAGTCATTTTAGCAGCATCTTTTACCCTTCTTACAGGAAGTGTGAGTCAGTTCTATACATATCAGGTCAAAGCAGCAACCGAAATGCAGGTAAGCGAACTAAAAGAAGATAGCCTAAAGGCATTGGAGAAGATAACCAATCTCGTAGACAAAAAAGAATTAAAAAAGAATTTTAAGCATCTTGTTAAGTCACCAAGGGTAAGAGGTACTAAAGAAAATAAGGCAGCCGGAAAATATATTTTTGATACTGTCAAGGGATATGGTTATGATGTGACATTTCAGGATTTTAACGGCTATGATGAGAAATTTAATGACCTTCATGGTAATATAAATAAAAATCAGAAAAAAGAAAAAGTACTTTTTAAGGGTAGAAATATAATTGTAAAAAGAAAAAATCCAAATCCAAAACTAAAAACCGTTATATTTTCAGCGAGATATGACTCAAGGAAAAAAAGTATAGGTGCTCTTGATAATGCCGGCGGTACGGCGGCTGTTATGGAAATGGCTAGGATTCTTGCCGATATGGAACTTCCGTACAACCCTGAGTTTGTATTCTTTGATTCAGAGAATTTAAGAAGAGGCTCAAGATATTATGTAGAAAATCTTTCAAAAGCAGAAAAAGAAAATATTTACGGTGCAGTTAATATTAACTGTATAGGAAATAGCAAACAGAGAAAGCCTACATTCTTTGCAGCATCAGATAAAAAAGAAAATCCGCTTAAAACACAGTTCAATGAATATTTCCCAAGTGTTATAGGTGAGCAGGCAACTGAAACAGATGCTGTAACCTTTGAAAAAGAAAACATTCCTTCAGCCTGCTATTTTACTCTTGATTTTTTCACAAAATCTGAAAGAGAAATAGGTGATAAATTTGTGATTGAAAAGGATGCTTCTTTGGTAGATATAGATACTCTTATTTATGATACGGCTTTTATAACTACATACGCATCCATGTTAAAAGTTAAATAAATTTACTTTTAATTAAACCGGAAATAAAACTATTGAATACCAAGATATAACCGGATTGTATAAAAATTTAGATTATTGTTCCGGGCAAACAGACAATAATGAACCCTAGAGAGCACTCACTCCCTAGGGTGTTTTTCTTTTAAAACTGAGCAAGTAATTCTATTAATCCCAAATTATTTGTGTTAATTACATATATTTCTTGCTAAAATATATTTTTAATGCTAAAATACATTGCATACACGAATACATTTAATTAATTGTTTGTAAACGGAGGTTTTAATGGCAAAATCAAAGAAAAAATATACCGAAATGACAAAGGAAGAACTGCTTGAGTTAAAAGATATATTAAAAGCGGATTATAAAAAAATGCAGGCAAGAGGCTTGGAACTTAATATGAGCCGCGGCAAACCCTGTGTAGACCAGCTTGACCTTTCTATGGGAATGATGGATTCCCTAAACAGCACCTCCGACCTTCTTTGTGAAGATGGTACAGACTGCCGTAATTACGGCGTACTTGACGGTATTCCCGAGGCAAAAGAACTTATAGGCGACATGATGGAAGTACCTTATGATCATCTGCTAATATATGGAAATTCCAGCTTAAATGTAATGTATGATACCGTTTCACGCTCAATGACACATGGCGTTATGGGAAGCACTCCCTGGTGCAAACTTGATAAGGTAAAATGGATATGTATAGTTCCCGGCTATGACCGCCACTTTGCCATAACAGAGTATTTTGGCATAGAAAGTGTGTCTGTGCCTATGTTAAAAACCGGCCCTGATATGGATATGATAGAAAAACTTGTAGCTTCTGATGAAAGTATAAAAGGTGTATGGTGTGTACCTAAATATTCCAATCCTACAGGCAATTCTTATTCTGATGAAACAGTAAGAAGATTTGCAAGGCTTAAACCTGCTGCAAAGGATTTTAGGATATACTGGGACAATGCCTACACTGTACATCATCTTTATGACAATGAACAGGATCATCTTATAGAAATTCTTGCAGAATGCAAGCGTGCAGGCAATCCTGACTTAGTATATAAATTTGCTTCTACCAGTAAGGTAAGCTTTCCCGGCTCAGGTATAGCCGCCCTTGCCACAAGTCTTAACAACCTTGAGGACATCCAAAGACAAGTTGCTATGCAGACTATAGGACATGATAAGGTTAATCAGCTCCGCCATGTAAGATTTTTTGAAAATATTCATGGACTTGTAGAGCATATGAGAAAACATGCTGATATACTTCGTCCTAAATTTGAGGCAGTTGAAAATATACTCGAAAAAGAACTTGCCGGAACAGGAATCGCCGGTTGGACTTCTCCAAAAGGAGGATACTTTATTTCCTATGATACCCTTCCCGGCTGTGCAAAAAAAGTAGTTTCACGCTGCGCAAAGGCAGGTGTGGTTATGACACCTGCCGGAGCCACCTTTCCCGGAGGAAAAGACCCGCAGGATACAAATATCCGCATAGCCCCTTCTTTTCCACCTATTAATGATCTTAAAACTGCCACTGAATTACTTGCACTTTCCACAAAACTTGTTACTGTAGAGCATTTACTTGCAAATATGGAAAGTTCAGAGTCTGCACCTGAAACTAAAACAAAAAAATAATTTATTCCAAATTATTCACAAAATATCTGCAACTTATTGTAATTTGAAAATACTCTTACAATTATGATATTTACAGGTGTCTTTGCTGTTTTTAGTTATAATTTTTTATGATTATTTCATTTGCTTTTTGACATTTTTTTTAATATAATTAGCTTATTACCGACTATGGTAAACTAAAATTTTGGAGGAACCAAATATGAGAGTTCTAATTATAGGTACAAATCATGCAGGAATTGCTACAGCCAATACTTTGCTTGATAATTATCCTGAGCATGAAATTGTAATGATTGACAGAAACACCAATCTCAGCTACTTAGGCTGTGGTACTGCATTATGGGTAGGAAGGCAGATTGATTCTTACGAAAGCCTGTTCTATACCTGTGCTGAAGCTTTTGAGAAAAAAGGTGCTAAGATTAGTCTTGAGACAAGTGTTGACCGCATAGACTTTGAGAAAAAAGTTGTATTCGGCACAAAGAAAAACGGCGAAAAATTTGAAGAATCCTATGATAAGCTTGTGCTTGCTACCGGTTCTCTTCCAATTTCACCTGCCCTTGCAGGTAGTGATTTAGAAGGACTTAAATTCTTAAAACTCTTCCAAGAAGGTCAGGAAGTAGATAAAGAAATCAGCAAACCTGAAGTTAAGGAAATTGCCGTAATAGGTGCAGGTTATATCGGAGTAGAAATCGCTGAAGCATGTTTACTCCGCGGCAAGAAAGTAAGACTTTTTGATATAGCTCCGACTTCTCTTGCAAGCTACTATGATAAGTGGTTTACAGAGGATATGGACAAAGCCCTCAAAGAGGCAGGCATAGAAACTCATTTTGGCGAAAAAGTAATTGAATATAAAGGAAATGGAAGAGTTTCCTCTATAGTTACTGAGAGCGGCGAGTATCCTGCCGATCTTGTAATCAATTCCATCGGATTTATGCCAAATAATGTACTTGGAAAAGATCATCTTGAGCTTTGGAAGAATGGTGCTTATGTAGTAGATAAATTCCAGCAGACAAGTGATCCTGATGTATATGCAGTAGGTGACTGTGCTACTATCTACTCAAATGCTCTTAGAGATAAAACTTATATAGCCCTTGCTTCAAATGCTGTGCGTACAGGTATCGTAGCTGCACATAATATCGGCGGAACTAAGCTTGAGGGTTCAGGCGTACAGGGTTCCAATGCTATTTGTGTATTCGGCAGAAAACTTGCTTCTACAGGTCTTTCAGTAGCTGCTGCTGAAAAATCCGGTATGGAAGTAGAATATACCGACTTTGAAGATACTCAGCGTCCGGGCTTTATGAGAGAAAATGAAGATGTTAAAATCCGTATAGTATACGAGAAATCTACAAGAAGAGTTGTCGGTGCTCAGCTTTCTTCAAAAGAAGATATATCTATGGCAATACACATGTTCTCACTTGCTATAGAAGAAGGCGTTACTATTGATAAGTTAAAACTTCTTGATATCTTCTTCCTTCCACATTTTAACCAGCCATATAACTACATTACAATGGCTGCACTTAATGCAAAATAAACTTACATTCAAAAGTCCCTCGCCAAAAAGCGGGGGACTTCTTTTAATACATCTTATTTAGTTTTCTCAATAGCTTTGTCAGTAGCCTCGACTACATTTATAGTACAAATATCATACTTGCCGCTTGCTATGTAAGAAATAATATATGTCTTACCTACCTTTTTTGCAAGTACCTTTCCGCCGGCACTTACAACAGCTATCTCCGGATCATAACTTGCAAATATCGCAGTTTCAGCTGTTGTATTCGGTTTTAGAATAGCCTGTAATGTCTTTCTTTTACCAACCTCAAGCGTAACTTCACTTAAAGTAAGCCTTATACTTATAGCAGGAGGTCCTACATATACCTTACATTTAAATACTTTATCTTCTTTAACCGACTTTTCTTTAAGCGTAACAGTTATAGTAGTTTCTCCTACCCTAAGTGCAGAAATTGCACCTGATGTTGAAACACTGACAATGCTGTCGTCATCCGACTTAAAATGCACCTTTTGGTTCTCTGTCAAATTGTAGACTTTCAAATTGAATATGTCATCTGTTACCAAAGATACTTCGGTAGCATTCAACTTTGGTTCTACTATATTTTCCCTTGTCAGTACCTCCCCGGCATACAGTTTTATTCTGTTTGTACCGAGGGACAAAAGTAAACAAAGCATAACCAAGACTGACAGAGCGACTTTTTTACCAAGATTTTTCATCTTCTTACCTCCGTCTGTCCTATTACATCTTTATCATACACATCCTTTTTGTCATAATCGTGTCATATATAAAATTTCTTTAACTTGAAACTTACCCATAAAATAACTATAATTATATCTAATATCTTTTATTTTTCAGTAAAAAGAGAGGAACGGTAAAATTTATGCAAAATATACTTATAGCAGATGATAATGCCGATATAACAAATGTGCTGGCTGCATACACTACAAAAGAGGGCTATAATCCCATAATTGCTACAAATGGTGAAGAGGCTCTTAAACTTTTTGAAGAAAATTCTCCGGCAGCGGTACTTTTGGATGTTATGATGCCTAAAATGGACGGCTACGAAGTTTGCCGCAAAATACGAGCTAAGTCAAATGTGCCTATCATTCTTGTTACTGCAAGAGGTGAAGGCTTTGAAAAAATAATGGGACTTGATATAGGTGCTGATGACTATATAGTTAAGCCATTCAGCCCGAGCGAAGTTATGGCAAGGCTGAGGGCGGTGCTTAGAAGAATGGTCGCTCCTGAAACTTCTGCAAATGTAACAAGTGAAAATTTTATTAAAATAGATAACCTTGAAATTAATCTTGATGAATATTCCCTCAGTATAGGCGGTGAAAAGATAGCACTTACCAAGAAAGAAATTGAAACTATGTGGACTCTTGCAGAGAATCCGAACAAAGTTTTCACAAGAGATAATCTTTTAGACAGCCTTTGGGGGTATGATTACTATGGAGATCCTCGTACCGTAGATTCACATATAAAAAGGTTAAGAGCCAAACTTGATGTAGTAGAGCATCCTAATTGGAGTATTAAAACTATATGGGGTATGGGTTATAAATTTAACATAGAAGTATAGTATATAATTGGAGGCTGCAATGAATTTATTTAATAAAAAAAATAATAATGATGTTATAATTGATGAGAATCTTCTCAAAAAAGCAAAGAAGATAAAAAAATTGGGAGGCTTTATTATTGTAGGTGCAATAATTATCGTCAGTTTATTTTCAGGTATCTACTCCGTATCTGAACAGGAACAGGCTGTAATCACACAGTTTGGAAAAGTGGTGGGTGTTGAATCTGCAGGGTTACATTTTAAAATCCCCTTCATTCAACAGAGCATAAGAGTAAATACTACAACCCAAGGTATGCCTATAGGTTATCAGGAATCCGGTACTAACGACCCGGTAGAAGATACCTCGGATTATACGGACAGTATGATGATTACTAAAGATTTTAATTTTGTAAATATAGATTTTTATCTTGAATACAAAGTTGTAAATCCTGAAACTTTCCTTTTTAATGCCGATGAACCGCTTGAAACTTTAAGAAACCTTACCAAGGCTTCCATCCGTTCCACCATTTCCAAGTATCTTGTAGATGAGGTAATGACTACTGCTAAAGGAAAAATTCAGTCAGAGGTTAAAGATAAGCTGATTGCTGAAATGCAAAAAATAAATCTCGGAATAGAAGTGGTTAATATCTCAATTCAGGATGCAGAGCCGCCTACAGCTGAGGTTATACAGGCATTCAAGGCAGTTGAAACTGCAAAACAGGGTGCAGAAACTGCCATAAACAATGCAAATAAATATCAGAGTGAAAAACTTCCATCTGCAAATGCCGATGCCGATAAAATACTTAAAGAAGCTGAAGCCTACAAAGAAAACCGCATAGCAGAAGCTGAAGGGCAGGTAGCCAGATTTAGCGAAACCTATAAAGAATATAAGAAATTCCCTCTTATAACCAAAAAGCGTATGTTTTATGAAACTCTTGAAGATGTATTGCCGAATCTTAATATTATCATTACCGACGGTAAGACACAGTCAATTTATCCGGTTGATAAATTTAATAATTAGTGGAGGGATTTATGAAAAACAAAAAATTTTTACTTTGGATAATACTTGTGCTTGCTATTTTCCTTGGAGCAAGTTCCACTTATTCACTTAAAGAAAATGAATACGGTATAAGATTACAGTTTAATAAAATTGTTGCAATAGATGAAAGTGCAGGGCTTTATTTTAAAATACCTTTCATACAAAATATAAGAAAAGTACCTAAGTCCATCCAGCTCTATGACATACGCCCAAGCGATGTAATGACCTCCGACAAAAAATCAATGATAGCGGATATGTACATCCTTTGGCGTGTTGTAAATCCGACCGTTTATTATCAGACCTTAAATGCAAATGTACATAATGCAAAGGACAGGACGGGAATTACAGTTTATAACTCTGTAAAATCCGTTATATCCTCTATGACACAGGATGAAATTATAGAGGCAAGAGGCGAAAAACTGACTCAAACCATAACTGCCGATGCCAATCCTGATATTCAAAAATACGGTATAGAGATAGTACAGGCTCAGCTTAAATCCCTTGACCTGCCTGATGATAATAAACAGGCTGTATATGAACGCATGATTTCTGAAAGAAATAATATAGCCGCTTCCTATACGGCAGAAGGTGAAAGCAAGGCTAAGAAAATACAAAATGAGACTGATAAGCAGGTAGCCATCCTAAAGGCACAGGCTGAAAAAGACTCTGCAAAATTAAAAGCTGAAGGTGAAGCAAAGTACATGGAAACCTTACAGCAGGCTTACAATGATAAAGATAAAGCAGATTTTTATAATTATATCAGAAGCCTTGATGCCCTCAAAGGTTCTCTTAGCGGAACAGGTGAAAAGAAACTGATGTTAGGTAAGGATAGTGAACTTGCTAAGATTCTTTATGGGAAATTTGAATAAAAATAATAAGGTGGTATTTTAATGAAAGATATTCTTTCCGTTAAAACTGCCATAGTAAAGAAAAGGACTTTGAAACAGATAGTTCATAGTCTTTTCTTTATTATGTTCAGAAATTACGCATTGGTAGTAGTAGCTTTTGCCATTCTCACCGGGCTGATTTTTGTCCAGCTTTATTCAAGGTCTGCCATAGAAGCAAATCAGAAACTTCTTCTTAAACAGGCTGAATCTATAGCCAAAAGGGTAGGAGTATTTGTAGATGATGATGATTATATTACCTATCCCTCCTTTCTTGAGGTACTTGAGGAACTCGAGACTACCGATATATGGATAATTGCAAATCCTAAGTCACCTATGCCTAAAAAATATACAAATATAGATATATCAAAAGAAACACAAGCCGAAATTTCTTCTTTGTTTAATACAGTATTTTCCGGCAAATCCGATGCAATGGATATATATTCAGAAACTTATGGTGCAAATTATATATTTACTGCCGTACCTATAACTACTACAAAGTCCAAAGATATCATAGGTGCTGTTTTTGTAAATCAGATATCAGAGTCGCAAAAAATAGTCATAAGCCGAAGCTTTACAATAATTATCATAAGTACACTTATTGCACTGTTGTTTTCTCTTATTTTTGCAGTTTTCCTTGCAAGAAGACTCTCAAAACCGCTTTCTGTAATGAGAGCAACCGCTTTAAGGCTTGCAGACGAGGACTATGAGGCTCATACTGAAATAAACGAAGAAGGAGAACTTGGAGAACTTGCAGGTGCAATCGATTCTCTTTCAGACAGGCTGAGGCAGGCAGATGAAGCACGAAAGAACCTTGAACAAATGCGTCTTGATTTCTTTGCTAATGTATCACATGAACTGCGTACTCCTATTACTGTAGTACGTGCTTACTCTGAAACCCTTTTAGACGGTATTATTGATGATGAAGCTACCAAGTTTGAATATTACGATAAAATGCTGACTGAATGCAAATCAATGGAAAGGCTTGTGGGCGATTTATTGGTGCTTTCTAAAATGCAAAATCCTGATTTTACTCTTGAGAAAGAACCTATAAATCTTGTTCAGGTATTTTCAGATATACTAAGAAGCGGCTCTGCACTTGCCAGAGCAAAGGGTGTAAAGATTAATGTTAATACTGATGATGATATACTGCTTATGTATGGTGACTATGACCGTATTCGTCAAATGTTTATGGTCATTGTGGATAATGCCATTAAATTTTCAAATGATAACGGAAATGTTGATATATCGGTAAAAAAAGAAACTGCCAAAGAAAATGTCGAGTTCTTCTCATCCACATTTGCAGGAGATACTTATGTAAACTCAGGCAATAACCTTCTCATAAACATAAGAGATAACGGTGTAGGGATTGCCGATACTGAATTACCTCATATCTTTGAAAAGTTTTATAAATCAAAACTCAGGCAAAACGCAAAAGGCTCCGGATTAGGTCTTGCCATAGCCCGTCAGATAGCTATAAAACATGGCGGTTCTATAGTTGTAGAAAGCAAAAAAGGAGAAGGTACCGAATTTAAATTTGAATTTGCCGAGATAAAATCCATAGAACTTTAATTCAAATTATTCACGGAATTGAAAATTGGAATAATTGGGTATTATTTTTAAAAACTGACACTTGAATATTTTACATTTTCCTAGTAAAATAGATTCGTTACGGAGTGGTATCGAAGTGGTTATAACGGCCCTGACTCGAAATCAGGTAGTCTCTAATGAGGCTCGTGGGTTCGAATCCCACCCACTCCGTTAAAAAGTCCCCGTACTTCACCGAGTACGGGGGCATTTTTTGCATAAATCTTCTACCAACTGTATAGCAAGTTAAATATTAATCTTAAAGATAATTAATAATCCAGTTTCTCCACAAGCTGTCCGGTCTTCATATCAAATGATAATACTTCATCTATATTTACAGCTACTATGTAAAAATGATTACCTATATAAAGTCCTCTGTAGTTTCCACCATAAGAATTAAATTCCGGGAAGTCCGCTCTGAATCTCTCATAAAAGCCTTTTTCTTTGTCAAATCCATATATTACATACTGATTTATCTGTCTTCTCTTAACCTCACTATAGTATGTAACCAGAAAACCTATAAGATTTTTTGCCGCATCTACAAGTATTGCCTTGCGTTCAAATTCTGCTTCTGAATGTGAGTAGTCTTCTTCTCTTTCGCTGAATAATTTTTTAGCTATTTCCTTCACATCGGCAGGATTTAAGATATCAAACATAGAAAGTTTAAGTCCCTTGATTCCGCCCACCTTTTCATCCGCATCCTGTCCAAGACCAAAGAGCAGTCCGTTTCCAAACGGATGTAAGTACTCCGAGAAACCGGGGATTTTAAGGTAGCCAAGTATTTTAGGGCTTGCAGGATCGCTTACATCTACACTAAAGAGCGGATCTGTCTGCCTGAAGGTTACAAAGTAAGCCATATCTCCCATAAATCTTGCCGACTTAATATGCTCTCCCTTTGCAAGTCCTTCAATTTTTCCTTTCACCTTCAAATCCTTGTCAAAGATGTACAACGCATTTTCTGTAGTTTTTTCTCTTGGTGAAAAGCTGTCGTTATCAGAGGAAGGCTCACCAATAGGCATTATACCGAACCAATTATTTCCTTTTGTAATTACAAGTCTGAGATTTCCCTTATATTCATCAAGCGAATAATCATTATTAAGATTTCCGAGAACAGAAGCACTTGCCTGAGGAGTGATTATTCCATCTTTGTAAGAATACTTCATAATCTTAGTCTGTTCACTTGATGTGTAATAATCCGAATTCCAAAAATAAATATTATCATTACTTACATAAATGTCATAACCGGAATCCATAATCAGCTTTGAATCAATAACTTTATCAGGATTTTTAACATCTATTGAAGTTACAACTGTATAGCAGTCTCCACTTGAATATTCAGGTACATAAATGCTTTTTATACCTATCTTTTTGCCATCTACTTTCGGTATCAAATCATTATATTTTATATCTTTTTCATCAGCAACCGGATAATAATACAAATCGTAACTATGTGAAAATGTATAAATGATTCCATCCTTCATCCTTGTATTTCCAACAGAACCTTCCTGTGTATGTTTTGCCTTAAACACAGGCTTTTCAGGATTAGTTATATCATAAAATAAAATCTTTGTTATGCTCTTTTTTATAAGTCTGTTGTATTTATATTTCCCGGAATAATACATATTTCCATCAGCAAAGACTACAAGTGTATTTCCTTCTAACATAATATTGTTATAAGAATACTCTATTCCGTCTTTTTTTAGGTCAAGGGCTATTCTTGAAGATACAGCTTCCATCTTACCCTTATCTGCCTTTATTATCTTTATTCCCGGCATACTGCTATATCTGTTTTTCAGCACATAAATATATTTACCGTCAGTCTTTACTATATCAGCCTCATCTACACCTTCTGTTCTTGTATTGGTTTTAGAATAATCACTTTCGGCTTTTCCTACTTCCTGCTCAGCAGTCTTTGCTAACTCATTTGTAGGACGAGCCTCTTCTATAACCATCTCATCTGCAGCACCGCATAAATCTCTACAAGCCCTTTTTTCTGCTGTCTTTGCTAAATGCTCATAAAGTGATTTGTAGTCCTCAAACTGCTTAATTCCATCCACTTTTTTGGCTATTTTTTTCTGTTTTTTAGCATCAGCCTTCTTTCCCGCTACTATATTTGTTATGTTTGTCAGTCCATCTACTCCCATTTTCTGAGGGTTTAAATTTCCCGAACCGATCATAACCGCAAATGCTGCCGCTACGGCTCCCGCCGCCATCACCATACCTAGTAACCAATTTTTCATGTTTCTCCTCCTTTTCTTATTATTTAGCTTGTTATCCTCTTCACCGAGCCTCTCTCTAATCTTATCAGGTTGTAGCAAAGCCGGTATTTCTATATCTTCATCTGCCAATGTTTTAAGTTTTTCAAGGATTTCATCTTCTTTTTCCATATCGGCTCCTACCTCCTATTCTTTAATTAAACTCATTTTTAATCAGTAATCCAGTTTCTCCACAAGCTGTCCGGTCTTCATATCAAATGACAATACTTCGTCTATATTTACAGCTACTATATAAAAATGATTACCTATATAAAGTCCTCTGTAGTTTCCTTCATGAGAATTAAATTCCGGGAAGTCCGCTCTGAATCTTTCATAAAAGCCTTTTTCTTTATCAAATCCATATATTACATACTGATTTATCTGTCTTCTTTTAGCCTCACTATAGTATGTAACCGGAAAACCTATAAGATTTTTTGCCGCATCTATAATTATTGCCTTGCGTTCAAATTCTGCTTCTGAATGTGAGTAGTCTTCTTTTCTTTCGCTGAATAATTTTTTAGCTATTTCCTTCACATCGGCAGGATTTAAGATATCAAACATAGAAAGTTTAAGTCCCTTGATTCCGCCCGCTATTTCATCAGCATCTTGTCCAAGACCAAAAAGCAGTCCGTTTCCAAACGGATGTAAGTACTCCGAGAAACCGGGTATTTTAAGGTAGCCAAGTATTTTAGGATTAGCCGAATCGCTTACATCTACACTAAAGAGCGGATCTGTCTGTCTGAAGGTTACAAAGTAAGCCATGTCTCCCATAAATCTTGCCGACTTGATATGCTCTCCCTTTGCAAGTCCTTCTATTCTGCCCTTTATTTTAAGGTCACTATCCAAAATATATAAAGCATTTTCTGTCTCTCTTCTTCTTTTTGAAACCACAAATTTAGAGATACTGTCAAAAATTATTCCTCCCAACTCGTCATTTCTTATTGTAGTTACAAGTCGTAAATAACCCTTATACTCATCAAGTGAATAGTCATTATTAAATTGTCCCGGAATATTTTCACTTGCCTGCGGTGTAATTATTCCGTCATTATAGGAATATTTTGTAAGCTTGGTCTGATTACCGGATGAATAATATTCAGTATTCCAAAAGTAAATGTTGTCATTACTTACATAAATATTCTCTCCTGAATCCATAATCAGTTTATTGTCAATTATCTTTTCAGGATTTTTAACATCTATTGAGGTTATAATTGTATAGTAATCTCCATAAGAATATTCAGGTACATATATACTTTTTATACCTATTTTTTCCCCGTCTACCTCAGGCACTAATTCATCATATTTTACTTCATTTTTTGTATTTAATATACTATATATGTTATTGTATAAACTTGAAAATGTATAAATAATTCCGTCCTTCATTCTTACATTGCCTACATAACCTTCTTGAATATGTCTTGTCTTTAGTACGGGCTTTTCAGGATTAGTTATATCATAAAATAAAATCTCTGTTATACTCTTTTCATTATATCTTCCATATTTATAATTTTCAGAATATATATTACCTTCACCAAAGACTACAAGTGTATTTCCTTCTAACATAATATTGTTATAATAATATTCTGTTCCGTCTTTTTTTCGGTCAAGGGCTATTCCTGAAAATACAGTTTCCATTTTGCCGTTACCCGCCTTAATTATATTAATTCCCGGCACACTGTCATATCTGTTTTTAAGCACATAAATATATTTACCGTCTGTCTTTACTATATCAGCCTCATCTATGCCTTCTGTTCTGGTATTTGTCTTTGAATAATCATCTGTACCGGCACTCTCTTCAGTAGCAGCCTTATCCTTACTCTTAATACCTCCCATTGCCAAATTACCAATTTCGTATAAATTCTCAAGCCTTGTTCTTGTTAAATCTATTTTTTTTAAATGTTTATAAAGAGCTTCATAATTCTTAAACTGTTTAATTCCATTCACTTTTTTAACAATTTTTTCTCTGTTTTTAATATCACTCTGTTTTCCCGCCACTATATCAGTAACACTTGTAAGTACATCTATCGCCATTTCCTCAGGGTTTAAATTCCCTGAATTAATCATAATCGCAAAAGCTGCTGCTACAGCTCCCGCAGATACTGTCATACCTAATAACCAATTTTTTATGCTTCTCCTCCTTTTCTTATTATTTAGCTTATTATCCACTTCACAAAGCCTCTCTCTAATCTTATCAGGTTGTAGCAAAGCCGGTATTTCTATATCTTCATCTGCCAATGTTTTAAGTTTTTCAAGGATTTCATCTTCTTTTTCCATATCGGCTCCTACCTCCTATCCTTTAATTAAGCTTGCAAGCTTAGCTAAGGCTCTTTGTTTTTTTGACCTTACCGTTGCAGGTTTTAAGCCTAAAAACTCTGCTATCTCATCTCCCTTATAACCTTCAAAAACTGAAAGACAGATAATAAATCTCTCCTCATTTTCAAGTTCCATAAGCAACTCCTTCAGTTCTATCTTGTTAAAATCATTTGTATAGCTTTCTCTTTTTACTTTCTCATCTGAAAGTTCCACTATACTCTCACATGGTTCTTCTTTAAATATTGCATATTCTTTTAACTTCATTTTACATTTATTGGTTAAAATTTTTATTATCCAATTCTTAAACAGGCTTTCTTCTCTAAGGCTTTCTATCTGTCTGTATGCGTCAAGTACAGTCTCTCCTACTATATCTTCTGCATCTTCTTTATTTTTAAGAAAATACAGCGCTAATCTGTACAAGTCCTTCGCCACCTCGGAGTACAGCTTTGTAAATGTATCTGCATTTCTAATCATAGGTTAACCTCTATCTGCCCTCGGCATTAAACATGTTTCACTTAATAAGTGTCGATTTATGGTTAAAATGTTGCAAGGAAAATAAATTTATTTTAAAAATATTTTTTAGTAATAAAATTAATTTAATGTAGCTTTTATTATTTACATTATACAATTATAAGGCATCTTAATCAATGATTGAAAAAAGGGCTGTCACATTAAAAAACACTACAAAATACGGTAATTTTACTTTTAACTACTCACAATATTTTGTATACATTTTCTTAGTGCGACAGCCCTTAAAAATTTTAACAAGACTACTTAAACTTCCATTTATTTGCCCTCTCCCTTACCGATATAAAAGACTTATATATTCCGTCCCTACTTATAAGTTCGTCATGAGTTCCCTCCTGTATAATCTCACCTTTATCTAAAACAATAATATTATCCGCTTTTCTTATGGTTTCCAGTCTATGTGCAATAATTATAACAGTCTTGTCTTTAACTAAATTATCTATAGCCCTCATAATATGATATTCATTTTCCACATCAAGAGCACTGGTAAATTCATCCAAGATAACAATAGGAGAATCTTTTAATATGGCTCTTGCTATAGCTATCCTTTGCTTTTCTCCGCCGGATAAGGTACTCCCGCCTTCTCCTACCATAGTGTCAAAACCATCAGGCAAAGCCATAATAAAATCATAGCACCTTGCTTTCTTTGCAGCTTCCATAACTTCATCATTACCGGCATCAGGCTTTGCAAATCTGATATTGTTAAGAATGGTATCCTCAAACAAATAAACATTCTGAAATACGATACTTATTTTCTCCATTAATTCTTCAGTAAGCACATTGGTAATTTTTGCTCCGCCGATAAGGATTTCACCCTCAGTTACATCATAAAATCTTGGTATCAGTTTACAAAATGTCGTCTTGCCGGAACCTGAATGACCTATAATTGCTGTCATCAGATTTGGTTTAATTGTCGTAGATATCCCTTTTAAAACTTCTCCGTTCCCATAAGAAAAGCTAACATTTTTAAACTCAATTTCATTAGAGTTTATATTCTTAACAGGCGATAATACTTTTATTTCTTCAGCCGATTCTATGCTCTCCACCTCTTTTAATGTACTATCTAAAATTCCAATCATTGAAAGTATCGAACCTGCCTGATTTACTGCCTGAAATATTACAAAGCTCATAATGAACAGGTTTATGGCTCTTTGAGGTGATATTTCTCCGGTATTCCACATAAAAAATGCAAATATAATAATTAAAATTTCAAATAACTGTATTACAAGCCCTGCACCTATACTTGACGGAATCGACTTTTCAGAAAGATTTATGTTATTTAAACAACTGTTATCTATACCCTTTTTAACTCTTTCATCTTTCCCCACCATATCAAATGCTTTAATAACACTAATTCCCTGTATAAACTCAATAACACTTTCCGCTAATTGCATCTGCGATGTCTGTCTTTTAGGAGCTTCCCTCCTTGAAATCTTCATCTGATAATTAACGGCAAATATATAAGCTGTTATTCCTGCAAATATGATAACCGCAACCCGCCATTCATAATAAATAAATCCCAAAACAATAGATATCGCAGACAAAAAACCGCCTATCAGATAAATTAGAATAATCGGTGCAACCTGTTCTATATGTGAAATTGATGTAGTAAGGGTTGAGTTGATATTACCAACTGAATTTTCATTAAAAAATCCAAGATAAAGTCTTTTGAAAAATGAGCCAAAATACAACCTCTTATCTTTAGCCATATTAAATCCTACTTTTACAGAACCTAACTGTGTAAAATATCCAAGAACAAATACACCTGCAATACAGATTACTCCAAGCATAATTACCTTATAAATGTAATTATCTAAGCAAGATGGGTTAAACATCGCATCTACGGCAAAAATTATTGCTATCATTTTCAACATAACAAATATACCTTCTATAAATGACAGAAATAAAATTTTTAATAATTGTCCTTGTCTTTTTACACTAAAATTCCAAATACTTCTTATGGATTCAAACATATTTTCCTCCCATAAATTTATCTTAAAATTATTTACGAAATTATCATTTCAAATAATTCAATCCGGTCTTTTATCTATGCCGTAAATGATTTGATTTTTCTATATGCCGAACAATCCCTCATAAGTTCTTCATAAGTTCCGTCACAAAGAATCTTACCATTTTCCATATATACAATCTTATCCGCATTTACAACAGTATCAATTTTGTGTGTAATAACAATCAAGGTTTTATCCTTTGTAAATTCAAGTAATGCCTCTTTAAGCTTTTCTTCATTTTCAACATCTGTACTTGAAGTAGCCTCATCTAAAATAATAATTGGAGAGTTTTTCAAAATCGCTCTTGCAATAGCTATTCTCTGCCTTTCACCTCCTGACAGCCTCTCTCCCGCTATAGTGTCATACTTTTCCGGAAGTTCCGTTATAAAATCATGACAACCCGCTTTTTTGGCAGCTTCAATAACTTCCTCATTAGATGCTCCTTTATTTCCTACCCTTATGTTTTCCATAATACTGTCATTAAATAAAAATGTATTTTGGTCTACATAGGAAATAAGAGAGTTTAACTCCTTCATTGACAGGTCTTTTATACTAATATTTCCTATCCTTATATCCCCTTTTTCAAAATCCCAAAATCCCGCCAAAAGCTTCATCAGAGTTGATTTTCCCGAACCTGAATTCCCTATTATCGCAGTCATTGTTTTATCTTTTATTTCCAAATTGTCCACTTCAATATCATTCTTTGTTCCGCCATAAGAAAATTGTAAATTACTGAATGAAATATCGCAGCTAATATCCTTTTCAACAACAGATTTCTCACTTCTTTTTATTTCCGGATAATCAAGAATTTCTTTTATTTCCTTTGCAACCGTTCCCATCTGTGCAAGCCCGTCAACATAACCGGATGCCTTTAAAATCGGTTTAAAAATTCCGAGAGCAATTAACATAAATATAAATAAGCCCTGCCCTGTAATACTTCCATTATTTAACAGTGTCAGTCCGATAACGATAGTCGGAAAGATAGACACCGGAGCTATGCTGTATGAAAGAGAAGCATAAATCTGTGAACTTTTCATCCAGTTGATAGAATATTCAGCGTGCCTTGTAACTGCATTTTTATATTTAAGATATGAATTATCTCCTCTGTTAAAGGTCTTTATTACTTCAATACCCTTAACATATTCTACAACCGATTGGTTCATATTTTTTCCTGCCTGTACCTGCCCTTCATATTTTTCCTTATATCCAATCATCATAGCCATACCTATAGAAAGCCCAAGTATTATCCAACCTAAAATAATACCCGTAAGCCATACATTAATTACAAGCATCCAAATAATCATTAATACAGGTATACATAAATTAGCTGTCATTTCAGGCAATAAATGTGCCAGTGTTTTTTCTATGTCTTCTACTCTATCCACTAATACCGTTTTTAACCTGCCGCTTGAGTTCTTATCAAAATATCCCATCGGAAGTTTTACAAATTTATCACAGATTGCATATCTTAAATCTTTTAATGTTAAATATGCTGCCTTGTGGGATATGAGTGTTGATATATTTAATAATATTACACTTGCTATTTTGCAAAGAATGGCTAAAACAAGGGCAGATATATTACGGTTATCATTAATACCGTTAAAAATATTCCCTGCCAAAATCCCGACAAAAGCATACGAGAGTAATTCACATAAAACGGAAATCATACTTAGTATTACAGACAGAATATATTTTCTCCTGTATGGTTTTATAAAACAATCCATTTCTTTAAAAAAGTCCGGCTCTTTCTCTTTTTTCATAACTCCCCCTATGTGTTCATTTACTTTATTATTGATACAGGATTGCTCCGGTTTCACCTATCGCAATCCTTGCAAAAATCTTCAAAAAGTCTTTCCCAACCTGCTCCGATAAATTCTCCCAACATTTTTATATATTCTATGGTTTCATCCCTATCGTATCCCTTTTCTATTATGAAGATATACGCATTAAACTGCTCTTTTATTAATAATTCCACAAAATCTAATTTTATCTTACTTATATCCGAGGCAATATTTTTCTTAATAAATGCTTTTGTTTCAGATATCTTATTTTTCATCATTTTATTAAACATCACCTCAATTAAGCTGCCTTTGCTTTTGCATAACAAAAGTTTACATTCATCATAGTATCCGAATAAAATATCTATATATCCTGTGATTTCTTTTTCTATGCTATTCAAAAATTTATCGAAATTTTTATCTATACAATACTTCATATAGGATCTTCTATTATTTTTGCTTTCTTTATCTAAAACTTTTAAAAATTCTTCAAGCAGGCTATAAAAAAGTTCATCTTTCCCTTTATACCTTGTATATATAGCACCGGTTGTAACTCCCGCTCTTTTAGCGATATTACCTACCGATGCACCTTGAAAGCCGTTTAGTAAGAATTCTGTTTTAGCTGCTTCAATTATCGGTTTATCTAATTCATGATTTCTATTAGCCATACATTTTTCTCCGTTCAACAAAATATTTTTTAACATCATAATCAATAATTTTGTTATCAATAATATTATTATTGATTATACAATAGTTAATCCTATATAACAAGATAAAAAAAAGAAGAAGAATATTTTTCACTAAAATAGTGACTAATTATTCTTCTTAATTTCACAACTCCAAATGCAAATAAAACAACGAATTACATCACACTTCCTTACTCATAATAAAATATCCAAGCTTATTATATCCACGCTTTTTATACACAGAAATTGCATTTTGATTTTCTTCTTCCACCTCAAGCTTATATCTCACAGCCAGCCCTTTATACTTTTCTTCTATAAAATGAAAGAAACTGCTGCCTATGCCAAGCCCTCTGTACTCTTCCTTTATATACAAATCCTCTATAAAAATAAGAAGTCCACCATACTCCGTAGTATAACTCTTAGCCGCCATAGCATAGCCTAGAAGCTTTCCCTCTTCCTCAAATACATAGCCCTCTATAAAAGGCAGATCCGAAAGACAGTCGTCTATATCCTTGTAGAGAATTTCATCAGGTGCAGTATAAAGTACAGCCTCCGAATCATAGAAAACTCTCATCATTTTAAATACTTCTTCTTTGTCACGAGCTTCCAAATTTCTTATCTCCAACATATCCTCCTTAAAGCAAACAGGCTTCATCCAAAGTTCTGCTGTAAGCCGGCATAAATTCCTTTAAAAATATATCCACTTCTTCTAAATTTAAGGCTTTAACCGCCTTTAAGGTAGCTTTTTCAGCCTGCAAAAACTCATGATTGCCCGCCTTCTTTTCATCCAAACATTTAATATAGGCTGAAAGCTTGTCTGCCGCCTTCACCAAAGCCTTTTCATATTTGTACTCATCTTTAGGTTCAAATATTTCCTCATATTCTTCCCTTAAATACTCAGGTAAAATAGAAAGTAATTTCTCACAGGCAGTATGTTCTATTTCTTTATAAACACTTTTAATATTGCTGTTAAAATACTTCACGGGGGTTGGCATATCCCCCGTAATTATCTCGGTTGCATCGTGGTAAAGCCCGATAAGAGCCGCTCTGTCAGCATTTAATGTTTTTCCAAAACGCTTATTTCCTATAATGCAAAGGGCATGGGAGAGCATAGCTACTTCAAGTGAATGTTCGCTTAAATTCTCTTCTCTTGAATTTCTCATCAAAGCCCATCGGTTAATATATTTAAGCCTTGACATCATTGAAAAAAAAGAATAATCCTCTTTCATCTTCACTCTCCTATTTAAGCCCTATTACCCTAGTTATAACATTATACTTATAAATAAGCTTTAAGAACATATTGCTATTTATCTGCCTCATTCCTTCCTGTATAAAAGGCTTATCTATAAATACCGTCATAAGTGTAAATATAAGCCATACTATCACAAGACCTTTAACAAGTCCGGCTATTCCTCCTCCTATACGATTTAATTCATTTAATACAGGCAGTTTACTTATTATATTAAGTACCTTACTCAAAATATAAAGCCCTACACTAAGTAAAAAATATACAAGAATAAAAGTTCCCGAGTTAATTACTATACCTGTAAGATATATAGCAACCCTATGATTTACCTCTTTTTGTATTTCTTTTTTAGCTTTATTAAAATGCTCATTTTTAAGAATATCAGATATAATTTCTTTTACTACCTTGTTACCTCCAAGAAAATTGGCAGGTAAATAAAACTCATCTTCACTTATTCTTTTTATATCTTTCTTTTTACTTTTAGCATTATTCTGTTTTCCCTTATTTTTTACAGGATTTGCACTACTTTTTTGATAATTTTCAAGTGATTTTTCTATCCTTGTAGAAACAGCATTAAAAATTTTCTCATTATTTCTAAGCTGATTACTTAAAACCGGTGAAATTACCGTACCTGCAAGCAGCACTACTATAGAAGAGAAAAGGCTGAAAACTGTTCTTACCAGTCCCTTTCTGCTGCCCATATAGAAACTTCCCGCAAATATAACAATAACCAGTATCAGTACAAAATTAGACATAAATTCCTCCAAATCATTCATTCAATTTTAAA
>CAUTOC010000018.1:0-38674 GCA_963539695.1 uncultured Catonella sp.
ATTTTTCGGATCAGCGAAAAACTCCAATGGGCGAAACAGACTAAAGTCATTAATATTATAAAGAAAGCCCATAACCAAATTACTGATTATGGGCTTTCTTTATTTAACTTTCTTTTTCTTAACTCAAAAATCCTTCCTTTTTAAGTATCGGTCTTAATGCAATATAAAGAACAGTTGCAAATATAACAGAAGCTACCGCATTTACTGAAGTAGTAAGAGCCGCAATCTTTGCAAAAGCTGCCGATATTTCCTGCGGTATGCCTAAAATATACTGTTTGTAAAGATAACCGACAAGCGGATCTGCAACTATATTAAATAAAAGACCGACAGCTGCAGAACACACTGTAGTAATTAAAACTTTCTTTTTTTCAGTAAGTTCATTCACCTTAAATACCCTATGTGCCATAAACCCTACAATAAGACCTATAAGAAGCTTTAATATAAAGGTTTTAGGTGCACTTGTAGCATAACCGCCGGTTAAGTCCGCTATAGTAAGTCCGACTGCTCCTGCTGCTCCTCCCATAGTTCCTCCGATAAATAAAGCTCCCAGTACTACAAAGGTGTTACCCAAATGAAAAGCTGTTTTTTCAGTTCCCACCGGTATATCAAACCTAAATACCTGAAATCCGATATAGGCTAAAGCTGCAAATAAAGCCGAAAGTGCAAGTTTCTTTGCATCTTCACTCACCATTTTTGTATGCCCCAACTCCTTTTCCATTTTACTCATGCCAAGACTCCCTTCTTAATACAAACCGATTATCATTACTGATAATCGGTTCTTGCAGTTTAGGATTGAGGGGGTTATCTTCAATCCGCAATTATTATATAACTTTTTTGGCATGTAATAAATATCCAATTTTTAACTTTTTTATAGTACCAGTTATAAGTTTTTTTCGTATAATTTCAAAACCTTTTCTCTACAATGTTCAAGAAGTTCAGCTCTTGCTTCTTTTGAAAGCTCATGTATGAAAATAGGGTCGCCGTATTCAATAGTCATTTCCGTGGGCTGTATCCAAGGCAAATGATCCTCAAAAACCTTATTTGCATTTGTAATCGCAACCGGAACTATAGGACAACCTGTTTTTTCAGCCATTTTAAGACTTCCGGGCTTAAACTCCAAAAGTCCTTCACCGCTGTTTCTTGTACCCTCCGGTGAAATAAACATAGAAATTCCCGACTTAATAGTTTCAATCCCTTTGAGAATAGCCTTAATGCCTTCTCTCGGATTATTCCTATCCAAAAATACACAATTAACCAGTCTCATCCATATCCTAAGCCCCGGTACTTTAGCTATTTCTTTTTTTGAAACAAAGCCTGCCAAAACAGGTACTGTATAAAATGCAAGTACTACATCAAAAAAACCCCTGTGATTAAATATAAACAGCACCGGCTGATCTTTAGGAATTTTTTCAATACCTAGAACCTTTTTTTTGATTCCTGACAAAAACAATACTTTTCCAAAAGCAAGCTTAACCAGCCCTTGGCTAATTCTATGTTGTAAATCAATATTAAATTTTCCTATAATCCATAAAGTTGGAAGTAGCACTATACTAAAAATTCCAAATATAACTAAATATAAACCTACTAATATTATTCTCATCCTGTCTCCTACTATAGCACTGTAGCCTGCTTATTTATCTGAAGAGCATTATTATAATCATCAAGTAATTTTTTCTTTACATCCCAAAGGCGTTTTGTCAAATCTACATGAACTTCATGCGGATTAACAAGTCTCCTTGTCTCATCCCAAAGGGTATCCAACTCTTTTTTACAATAATCTCTTATTTCCATTACACTAGGAGAAGTATATACACACTGTCCTTTGATAAATATAGGTACAAGAAGCTCCCTTACCTTAAATTCTCCCGGAAGTAAAAGAGTTTTTTTCCAAGTTTCTATAGGGTCAAACATCAGATATTCTTCATCTTCCGTTATTTTTTCATCCGAAAATGCAATGAGGTCTCCTTTAATTTTGCCTTCCATGTCATAAATCCTAAATACGGTTTTATTACCCGGATTAGTTATCTTCCATGTGTTTTCTGAAAGCTTAATCTTAGGCTCAAAAACTCCGTCTTCATTCTCTATAGCCGCAAGCTTATAAACTCCGCCAAAAGCAGGGCAATCAGCACTTGTAATAAGCTTAGTACCTACTCCCCATGAATCTATGCTTGCCTTTTGTAATTTAAGTGAAGATATCAAATTTTCATCCAAATCAGAAGATGCTACTATACTTGCATCACTAAACCCGGCAGCATCAAGCATTTTCCTTGCTTTCTTTGACATATAGGCAAGATCCCCGCTGTCAATCCTTATTCCGTATCTGTCAAGTTTTACTCCGGATTCTTTCATTTCCTTAAATACTTTTATCGCATTAGGAACTCCTGAACGAAGGGTATCATAGGTATCTACAAGAAGAATGGCATTTTCCGGATAAAGATTTGCATACTCCTTAAATGCAGTATATTCGTCAGGAAAACTCATTATCCAGCTATGAGCATGGGTTCCAAGTGCCGGTACTCCAAACTTCTTAGCACAGATTACATTACTTGTACCTGCACAGCCCCCTATAACAGCCGCTCTTGCACCAAGTGTACCCGCATCAGGTCCTTGAGCACGCCTTAGTCCAAACTCCATCACAAAGTCGCCCTGAGCCGCATAACATACCCTCGAAGCCTTTGTAGCTATAAGGCTTTGATGATTAATCAAATTAAGAATAACAGTCTCAACAAGTTGAGCCTGCATAATAGGTGCTACCACCTTAACAAGCGGCTCCATAGGAAATACCACCGTTCCTTCCGGTACTGCATAAATATCCCCTGTAAAATGAAATCCTGAAAGATAATCCAAAAAATCCTCATCAAATATTTTCAGTGAACGCAAATATTCCACATCTTCATAATTAAAATTTAGATTTTTGATTACCTCTATAACCTGCTCAAGCCCTGCCACTATAGCAAAGCCGTTATCAGAAGGATTATGACGGTAAAACATATCAAAAACCACTGTCGGGTCTTTCTTATTCTTAAAATATCCCTGCATCATTGTAAGCTCATAAAAATCAGTGAGCAAAGTAAGATTGTCTAACATTTCTTCCTCATTTCCTTAAAATTATCTGCTTAATTTTTTTGCAATATCATCTTCAGTTCCAGGCATGTCTTCAGTTTCATCATTCTTAACGGTTTTATCTTCCTTATTTTTATTTATCATATTTGAAAACTTTTCTGAAAGATCCGGTATCATATCTAAAAGTTTGGTAATAGTATCCTGATTTTTAATATTAACCAGCTTTACATTTCCGTTTTTAATAACCAGCACGGAGCTTGGTGTGATTTTACCGGACATAGCTCCCACCCCGTTATCCTTTTTCTTGGATTCACTTGCAAATGCTCCTGCTCCTGCTCCAAAAGACACATCAACAAGCGGAAGTATGGTGGTTCCGTCTTCAAATTTTATTGCATCTCCAACCACAGTTTTGCTGGTTATAAATCCGTCCATTCCCTTAAATAAGGCAGTCATTGTTTCATCAAAATTATTAGCAGCCATTCTTCCTCCCCTTAGCTCTTTGCCAAATTTCTTTTACATCTATTAAAATTATTCCTTAACATTTTAACTTTCTTACTGAACAATACTTTTAAGGTTACTAAAAGTATTATAAACATAATTATTCTTCCGGAAAAAAACACATCGCCTTCAAGTACTTCCTCATCCCACTCCGGTTCAATCTCAACTTTTCCTTCATAAAGCGGGTAAAGCAGACATAAATAGGATAAATACTGTCCCTCTGTATATACATCTCCTGTTCCGAATCTAAACCATCCCTTTATCTTCTTAGGAAAAATCATTCTTAGAAGTCTTTTCCCTTGTGTTAAAAGATAGCCTGCTCCGCTAAGTGTTCCATCTGCATTTAAGAATTTAATCACCGCATCTTTTTTTATATTAAGTGATTTAAACCTATCCTTAAATGCCTTCCATTTAGCTTTTAGAGTTTCTAATCCCTTTTTTATCCTTGAAATTATGTTAAATTTTTTCTTCGTTTTCTTTATTTTTTTCTTTACTGTCTTATTTTCTTTTTTTTCTGAGGTTTCATCAATCGGAATTTTTTCTTCTAAAGCTGATTCCTTATTCACTTGGGGCTTTTTATCCGATGCCGCTTCTTTCTTAACATCTGATTCAGACTTTTCTTCCAGTGCCCGCTCCGATTTTACCTTAGCTGCTTCACTTTCTTTTTGTTCATTTTTTATTTGTTCTACAACATCAATTTTTTCAGTGTCTTCTTCCTTTATTTTTTCTTTTATTTCAGTTTCTTTTTTTAACTTTGTTTTCTTTTTCTCAGGCTTTTTTTCGCTTGATAGCGGTGTATAAAACGCTGCCCTTAAATCATAGGAAAATTTATCATCATATAAAAACTTAGCGTATATAAGCTTAAATAAAAAACTGATTTCTCCCCGCAAACTGAGTTTTTCGGCTATATATTTCACCCTAACTCTATACACAAATGGCACAAACAAAAACAACATTATTATTACAAACAAGATTAGCAGTGAGGCAAGCAGAGTTAAGCCTATTATTTTAAGACCGGTAAGTATTATACCTATAATTTCCAACTTCCTCACTCCTTCCGTTTCTCTTTTTTCAGCCAAAGCTTTGCAACAAGCATAATTGCCTCTAATCTTGAGCCTGTAAGCCCTATCATTTTATAATGCCCTTTTCTGTACGGAAGTTTTCTAAGCTCATTTAGCGAAATTATCTCATATAAATTGGCAGGATTTTGAGGTTCAAATATTCCGAATGCACCAATAGGCGAAAACTTCCCCTTTTTAAGGGAAGAAATAACCTTTTCCCTTATCATATCAGACTTCATCAGTCCTTCTGTTATGAGAGTTTCGCCTATTGTTATCATTATATCACCATTTATTCACAAATAATTTCAGTAACTGCATTTATAGTACCTACAAGCTCTTCCCTGCTGTTACATGAAGCAAGAGAAGATCTTATATAGTCCATAACTTCTGTTCTGTTTTCAAAATAAACCGGTATACTTCCGATTACTTGAGCCATAATTCCACGCCTTACACTTCTATCCACTTCATTAAATATCCTGTCAAATTCTGTTTTAAGATTATCTTTAAGTGTATCTAAATCAACAGTTGTTACAATACCTGTATCCTCAAGGTCACTTAAATCGGCAAATAGACTTCCCTGCTTTAAGATACTGCATTTATACAAAGCATCATAGCGGTCTTTATATCCAAACTCCGAAACTTCTTTAACAAATCTGTTCTGTACCTCAAAAAGTATACCTTCATAACCCATTAAATCTTCGTAAACGGCTTCAAGCTTTCCTTCAAGTTTTGTAAAGATTTCAGCCATTTTTACATCAAATTCTTCAAGGCTCATATCTTCATTTGCAAAACTTTCATTTGTAAATGTTATCATTTCAACCTCAAGCTTTGCCCCCTCTTTATCAAGGCTGTCTCTGTTAAGTAATACCGCATACAAATCATTTACAACTTCCATAACTAAAATACCGTCATCAGTAAGATCTGAACATCTTGCTATAATGGAGTTAAGCTTTACGCTTTCAGTCAGAAGTTGTTTTTTTGTAGCTTTATCAAATTCAAAATTCTTAAAATACTCAAACTCATCAGCCATTTCAGGATATAATTTCTGCATTTTTTCTAAATCATAAATCATACCCGCCTGCCTTACCATATATGCAAAAGCTTTAAGAGCCTTCTTTTGTCCTCCTGTATAGCGGTCTACCGAGGTTTCAATTATATCAAAAAACTTACCCTTTGTATATCTGATTGGAAGTTCCGAAATTACTCTTTGGATTTTTGAGTTAATCGCTATATTATCATCATCCTCAAAAATATATGCAAGGATTTTTCTTGTCTCTTCATCCGTATCAAATTCTTTTTCATCATATCCTTTGTTGATAAGTTTTCTTGAGAGTACATAGTTGAAATTTTCAAATGCACTTAAAAAAGCTGTTACTGCATCTACTCTTTCCTTAACCTCTTCTCTTATTTTTTCAATTCCTTCTATGTTTTCCTTAGAGAAATTTCCCTCTACTATGGCAGATTTTATAAGAAAATTTATCTTCTCGCCTATCTCCGCAAAATTCCTGTCTGTTTCTTTTTCCCTGGTATTTACAAAATAATTTGCATAATTCATAGAAAGATTTAATATAGCTGATTTTCCATAAACAGCAGATAATTCTCCCGCAAAGGCAGGAATACTTCTTTCAAGATTTTTCCCCTTTTTAATATCTGACATAGCACTTGTTCTCTTACTCATTTTAATTTCCTCACTTATATTTTAATTAATTGTAAAACCTTTATATATTTATTTTTTACTATTTTCTTTTACTTAAAATTTTGTTATATGTTGGTGGGTGAATAAATGCTCATTACAATATTCATAATTACCTTCACATTTTGAGCAGAATCTGAATTCAAGATTCGGAGCGTCATGCTCTGTTCTGCCGCAAATTGCACATTTATGTCTTGCAATTCCCTTCTCTGTATGAAATCCTCTTTCAACAGCTTTGTTTCTTGCTTCAAACTTCATCCTACGCATTTTGTTGTTAAATTTCTGTCTGTAATTCTTAGTTGAAAAGAAAAACCATACAAAGTTTAAAAGTGCAACAACTATTGCTATTGCAAACATAAAATTTCCCGCTGCCGCATTTTGTAATATTTGAAGTACTACAAAAGCTCCATAGAATATACCTAAATATTTCATCTTTACAGGCAGTACAAACATAAGTAATACCTGATAATTAGGATACATAGCACAGTAAGCTAACAGTAATGACTCATTTATGTAGTTTAATCCAAAATACATTCCGGAACTTGCATCTCCGGTTACTGCATAGGTTATTACTGCAGCTATTATATTAAGCAAGATTCCCGAAATATAATACACATTAAATCTAAATGTGCCCCAGGCATATTCCAAATTTGTACCCAGTATCCAGTAAAAATAAAGCGTTATACAGAAGAAAATTACTGAAGTCCCGCCTCTCATACTTCCTAAAGGTTCAAGAATAAATGTAAGTAACCTCCATACTTCACCCTGCATAACCTTCTCTATATTAAGAGAAAGGTATATGTAGTAAAATGTTGGTGCCGCTATCGAAAGCAAAGCACCCACAATATATATACCTATTATATATAGCATAAGATTCTTAATGGCGAATCTTCCAAGTTTCCTTTCCATTTTATCTAAAAGATTTTTCATTCAATACTCTCCTACATAGTTATCATATCTGTTAAAAATATTTATAATTTTGACATTTGTATTCTATTATAAATTCTATTAAAACCCTTGTCAACAATGGCGAAATTATATGATATAAAAATGTTCTGCAAAAAACACATTTTTGTAAAAATTATATACTGCTCTTTTTTCTTCATTGTGTTATAATAGCGTGTATTCAAACTAATTGCACTAAATACATTTTAGTCATACAAAGTGTAAAATGTGTGAAAAGTTTGTATTATTTATATAAAAGCACCATTATTAGACAGGAGTATAATTTATGTCAGAAACAAAGTACCGCCTAGGTATAGATATAGGCTCTACTACAGTTAAAGTTGCACTTATAGATAATGATTTGAAAGTTCTTTTTTCAGATTACCAAAGGCATTATGCCAATATACAGGAAACTCTTGCAAGTCTTCTACACGATGCAATAAAGACCTGCGGAAATACAGAAGTTTATGCTATGATAACAGGCTCAGGCGGACTTACGCTATCAAAACACCTTGATATACCTTTTGTTCAGGAAGTTATAGCAGTAGCTACCGCCCTCAAAACCTTTGCCCCTCAGACCGATGTTGCAATTGAGCTTGGTGGTGAAGATGCCAAAATCATTTACTTTACAGGCGGCATAGAGCAAAGAATGAACGGAATCTGTGCCGGCGGTACAGGCTCTTTTATCGACCAGATGGCAAGCCTTTTAAAAACTGATGCTTCCGGTCTTAATGAGTATGCAAAAAGCTATCAATCCATTTACCCTATAGCCGCTCGCTGTGGTGTATTTGCAAAATCCGATATACAGCCGCTTATAAATGACGGTGCTACCAAGCCCGACCTTGCAGCTTCTATCTTTCAGGCAGTTGTAAATCAAACTATAAGCGGTCTTGCCTGTGGTAAGCCGATCAGAGGAAATGTAGCCTTTCTTGGAGGGCCTCTGCACTTTCTTACCGAACTTCAGGCTGCTTTTGTAAGAACCTTGGAACTCGGACCTGAAAATATAGTCGCTCCTGAAGGTTCACATCTTTTTGCGGCTATGGGCTCTGCTATGAGTTCAAAATATGAAAAGACTACAACCCTAGCCAACCTCCATAATACGCTTCATAATAAGGTAAGTATGGACTTTGAAGTAGCGAGGCTTGAGCCGCTTTTTAACAGTGAAGAAGATTATGAAGTCTTTAAGGCTGAACATAAGAAAGCTGAAGTAAAAAAGGGAAATCTTGCAGATTACCATGGAAAATGTTTCTTAGGTATAGATGCAGGCTCTACAACTACCAAAGTAGCGGTTGTAGCAGAGGATGGAACCCTTTTGTATTCATTCTACAGCAGTAATAACGGAAGCCCTCTCAAGACTTCTATCAAGGCATTTAACGAAATACATGAGCTTATGCCTAAGGACTGTAAGATTGCAAGGAGCTGTTCTACAGGCTATGGCGAAGCCCTGCTTAAAGCCGCCTTTCTACTGGATGAAGGTGAAGTTGAAACTGTGGCACATTATACCGCTGCTTCCTTCTTCAACCCTAAGGTAGACTGTATCCTTGACATAGGCGGTCAGGATATGAAGTGTATAAAAATCAAAAACGGTACAGTTGACGGCATCCAGCTTAATGAAGCCTGTTCATCCGGCTGTGGCTCATTTATAGAAACCTTTGCAAAATCACTTAATTATGAAGTAGCAGACTTTGCAAAAGTTGCACTTTTAGCAGAAAATCCTATCGACCTCGGTTCTCGCTGTACCGTATTTATGAACTCAAAGGTTAAGCAAGCCCAAAAAGAGGGTGCAAGCGTAGCGGATATTTCCTCAGGTCTTGCGTATTCGGTTATTAAAAATGCCCTACTTAAAGTTATAAAACTCACAGACCCAAAAGACCTTGGCGAAAATATAGTAGTTCAGGGCGGAACCTTTTATAATGATGCGGTGCTCCGCAGTTTTGAAAAAGTATCCGGCACAAAGGCTATAAGACCTGATATAGCCGGTATAATGGGTGCTTTCGGTGCTGCACTTATAGCAAGAAAGCATTACAGAAAGGGTGATGAAACCACTACTCTTTCCTATGAGCAGATTAAAAGCTTAAATTATGAAACAAATATGGAAAGATGCCAAAAATGTAATAACCACTGTATGCTCACAGTTAATACATTTACCGGCGGAAGAAATTATATATCGGGCAACAGATGCGAAAGAGGACTCGGACTTGAGAAGAACAAGGACAATATTCCTAACCTTTTTGAATACAAGATGCAGAGAATCTTTGGTTATAAATCTCTGACCGAAAAAGAAGCTACTCGTGGAACTATAGGTATTCCAAGAGTACTTAATATGTACGAGAATTATCCTCTTTGGTTTACCTTCTTTACAAAACTTGGCTTCAGAGTTGTGCTCTCTCCACGCTCAAGCAGAAGCATATATGAACTTGGTATAGAATCAATACCTAGTGAGTCAGAATGTTATCCTGCTAAGATTGCACATGGTCATGTTATGTGGCTGCTTAAAAAGGGAGTTAAGCATATTTTCTACCCTTGTGTAATTTACGAACGTAACGAAACACCTGACTCAAATAACCATTATAACTGCCCTATTGTAACCTCTTATGGTGAAAATATAAAAAACAATATGGAAGAACTTGCAGATCCTTCCATTACATTTGAAAATCCTTTCCTCTCACTTGAGTCCGAGAAAATACTTACAGACAGACTTGTGAAGATATTTGAAGGAAGAATACCGAAGAGTGAGGTAAAAGCCGCTGCTAGAGAGGCTTGGAATGAACTTCTACAATCCAAAAAGGACACGGAGGCAAAGGGTGATGAAGTACTTGCTTATCTTAAAGAAACAGGAAAAAAAGGAATAGTCCTTGCAGGAAGACCATACCATGTAGATCCTGAAATTAATCACGGTATCCCTGAACTCATCACTTCATTTGGAGTTGCTGTGCTTACAGAGGATTCTATCTCCCATTTAGGTCAAGTGGAACGCCCTCTTGTGGTTATGGATCAGTGGATGTATCATTCAAGACTTTATAAAGCTGCCTGCTATGTAAAGACCAATCCTGCTCTTGATTTAATCCAGCTCAACTCATTTGGTTGCGGTTTGGATGCGGTAACTACAGATCAGGTAAGTGACATACTTGAAAGAGCCGGCAAGATTTATACCGTACTTAAAATAGATGAGGTAAATAACCTCGGTGCGGCAAGAATAAGAATCCGTTCATTACTTTCAGCGGTTAAAGACAGGGAAACTAATCCCGTACAAAACTTTGATATTTCCTCTGCTACCGACAGAGCTGTATTTGAAAAGGAAATGAAGGATTACACCATCCTCTGTCCTCAAATGTCACCTATTCATTTTGAAATGCTTAAAACTGCTATCGAATGGGGCGGCTATCATATTGAACTGCTTGCTGATGAACATTCAGTAATAGATACAGGACTTAAATATGTAAATAATGATGCCTGCTATCCTTCACTTATAGTGGTAGGGCAGATTATGAGTGCGATAAAGTCAGGCAAATATGACATAAATAAGCTTGCAATATTTATAAGCCAGACCGGTGGCGGTTGTCGTGCTTCCAACTACATAGGCTTTATCCGTAGAGCATTGAAAAAAGAAGGACTGGCTCATATACCTGTTATTTCACTTTCCGTACAGGGACTTGAGAAAAATCCGGGCTTTAGTGCCACTCCTCCTATATTGCTTCGCTGTTTACAGGCTCTTGTATACGGAGACCTGTTTATGAGAGTGCTCTACGCTACAAGACCTTATGAACTTGTAAAAGGTTCTGCCGATGAACTTCATAGAAACTGGGAAAAGAAGTGTATAGAAAGCCTGAAAAGGGCTAATATGCTTACCTTTAATAAAAACTGTAAGCAGATAGTTGCTGATTTTGACAATCTTCCCCGTGTAGAAGGACTTACCAAAACCAAGGTAGGTATAGTGGGAGAAATCCTTGTTAAATTCCTGCCAAGTGCAAATAACGGAGTTGTAGAGCTGCTTGAAAATGAAGGGGCTGAGGCTGTTGTACCTGACCTTATTGACTTCCTTCTCTACAGTGCCTACAACACCAACTTTAAGGCTGAAACTCTCGGCAAGAGTAAACGCAATGCTTTTATAAGCAACAGAGCCATCGACCTTATAGAGTTCTTTAGAAAGCCTGCCAGAAAGGCTCTCAGAAAGAGTAAACATTTTGTAGAACAGAGCTACATAACCGAGCTTGCAAAATTTGCAGAGCCTATAGTTTCTCTCGGTAATCAGACAGGTGAAGGCTGGTTCCTTACAGGCGAAATGATAGAGCTTATAAAATCCGGCGCAACCAATATAATCTGTACCCAGCCATTTGGCTGTCTGCCTAACCATGTAGTTGGAAAGGGTGTAATTAAACAGTTAAGGCTTACTTATCCCGGTACAAATATAGTGGCCGTAGACTATGATCCGGGTGCAAGTGAGGTAAACCAGTTAAACAGAATTAAACTTATGCTTGCTACTGCTGAAAATGAACTGCTTAGAAGTTAAATTAATTAAATGTTAAGTAATTATGTAGGGGCTTTCACATTAAAAATGTTATAAAATATAGTAAATCTATCTTTATATACTTAATTTTTAATGTGACAGTTCCTTTTTATTTTCGGTTTTAAGTTCCTAGATAATTAGAGTTAAAGTTATTGTTAAATTCTAGCCTCTTAAAACTTTGTCTATTTTGTATAATAAATCTTTAAAATTTTATGCAGTTTACCGTTGGCTAAATTTCTGATTTATATTATAATATCTTTTGTAGATGTGAGTCGCAATAATCTATATCTACAGTAAATTTTAAATCATTCTACAAATCTTTGTCAAAATATTAAGCTATTCATAATTATTGCGACCTGCATTTACATTAAGTTCTAAACTTGGTATCTAAAATCTACTTAACGGAAATTTCTAAGTTTATATTCACGGCTTTGTAAAATACTGAACTTATCATGAAATTTACAGTTTCGACAAAATTAAAAATATTTGATTTTTTCTTACCAATTTCATATTATTATTTTATCTTAATAGTAAGAGGTGATTACAATTATAATTTATGACAAATTATGGGAAACAATGAAAACAAAAGGTTTTTCACAGTACAGACTTATCAACTATTACGGAATAAGTCATTCTCAGATTCACAGGCTGAAAATGAATGAGTATGTTACTACTGCAACCTTATGTATACTTTGTCAGATTCTTAACTGCAATATAGAAGATATTGTTTCCTATGTCCCTAACGGAAAATAGCCGATAAACAAAAAATAACTGCAATAGCCGGTAATATATAACAGAATATGATTTAAAGTTAGTCATAATTATGTATTCATCTGTTAATTACTTAGGTTACGGCAGTTATAATTTTCACTATTATTTTTTATGATAGTCAGATTGCATAATTTCAAATTTGGGATTTAATGATGAAAGAGTCTCATCCCTGTAAAACTGAGCACCATACCATACTTATTACATACTTCTATTACATTATCATCCCTTATAGAGCCTCCCGGCTCTGCTATATACTTCACTCCGCTCTTATAAGCCCTCTCGATATTATCTCCAAATGGAAAGAAGGCATCAGAAGCAAGTGTTACATTTTCATTTTTCTTAATCCATTCCTTCTTTTCCTCTCTTGTAAATACAGGCGGTTTAACTTCAAAAAACTTCTCCCATACACCATCTTGAAGCAAATCTTCACTTTCATCACCCACATAGAGGTCTATTGCATTGTCTCTGTCTGCCCTGCCTACATTTTCAAGGAATTTGAGATTAAGTGTCTGTGGAGCCTGTCTCAGCCACCATACATCAGCCTTGCTGCCGGCAAGCCTTGTACAATGAATACGGCTCTGCTGTCCTGCTCCTATTCCGATAGCCTGTCCGTCTTTTGCGTAGCAGACTGAATTGGACTGAGTATATTTAAGCGTAATCATAGCAACAATAAGGTCATTCAGTGCTTCTTTAGGAAGATTTTTATTTTCACTGACTATATTCTTAAAAAGCTCCTCATCTATCTTAAATTCATTTCTGCCCTGCTCAAATGTAATACCAAAAACCTGTTTTCTCTCGGTAAGCTCCGGTTTATAATTTTCATCTATCTGAATAATATTATAATTACCCTTTTTCTTTCCTTTAAGTATTTCAAGAGCTTCTTCGGTATATCCCGGTGCTATGATTCCGTCTGAAACTTCCTTTTTTATTATCATAGCCGTATCTAAGTCACATAAATCTGAAAGTGCTATAAAGTCACCAAATGAGGACATTCTGTCTGCTCCCCTTGCTCTTGCATAAGCACAGGCTAAAAGGCTCATTTCACCCATATCCTCTACTCTATAAACCTTCTTCAAATCTTCGGTAAGTGGCTTGCCTATAGCAGCTCCGGCAGGAGATACATGCTTAAAGCTGGTTGCAGCAGGAAGTCCTGTAGCCTTTTTAAGCTCCATAACAAGCTGAATACCGTTGAAGGCATCTAAAAAATTAATGTATCCCGGTTTACCGCATAATACTTTTACAGGCAGCTCAGCTCCATTTTCCATAAATATCCTGCTTGGTTTCTGATTAGGATTACAGCCATATTTAAGTTCCATTTCATTCATTTTAACTCTCTCCCTTAGGCTATTACTTATTTTTATTTATTATCCTTGTTTCATATTTTCCTGTCTTTATATCAATAAATCTTGTAAATAATGAAACCTTATTAACTTCATTCAGGCTATTCCAAATATTTTCCGTAAACTCATCTATATTTCCTGAAAGTTCTACTCTTACAGGTTCACCCTCAAAGCTTGGAAGCGGTTCAATATCTTCCTTATAAGTATGGATAAATCTTCCTTCGCCCTTAGGTATATTGTCATAATCATAAAAATATCTGTTACAGCAATCAGGATTGCCTGCATTACTTTTAAGTATGCTCATTCTAAAATAAAGTTCTTCTTTTTCAATATCTACAAGGGCTGATATTCTAGGGGTATAATTAGGTGCATCCGGCTCAAACTCTCTGCTCATAAGAGCTTTGTTGAAGCATTCCCCATTAGTTATAAAATCATAGACGGTATCAGTCTGATCTCCGTTTGTAATTATGGTTTTATTTCCTATTACCTTAACAGGCGAGTAGATGATAAGGCTTGGATCTGAAAGCCTAGTTTCATCAAAGGCTTTTGTTCTTATGCCTTCACCATCCACTACAAAAATTCTGTTTCTGCTGTTTTCACTTCTTCCCATAATGAAATATGCTGTCACAGCATAATGCCCGTCTTTACTCTTACCCACAACTATTCCTCTGCCGGGATAAGTCTTAGCTGCCAACGCTTCACCAATTGAAATCATAATACCCTCCTAAAAATTCACTTCAACAGTTTTTAGTTTTTTGTATTTCAAAATTATAATAAGTTTTGCTTAATAATAGCATAGTTTTTATTAGTTTTCAATATGAATTGTTCTTTATATTTTCTTATAAAATTGTAGTTCAATTTTTTATTATTTGACAAATTATAGAAATTATTTTATAATTATGAGTAGCTAATTATCTGTAGAATTAAGCAAGCAAAAAACGAACCCCTAAGAGCCGGAAAACATCTTAGGGGTTCTTCTCTTTATAGTTGAGTAAACTTTAGTACAATGCTAATTGTCGCCCTTATCGCCGTCTAGCCATTTGCAAATAAGGTAGCTAACCAAATCTGCTGTAACGGAGACAATTATCTGTAGAATTATCTCCAGCAAGCAATCACCTCCCTCTGCTGTCAGATTGGGAGTGCGACAACATAAAAATTATATCAAATTAAAAAACTTATGAATATATGATATATCTTAACATTATTCTATTTAATTCAATCAATATTTTTTATTCTATACTTCCTAATGGGTTTTATTCCACTTTGTTTTGTATTATAATTATACAGTCATTAAAAGCATATATGAATGGAGAGTTTTATGGAAAATAACAGGCAAAAAATAAATTTCACAAAAATGCATGGCTGTAAAAATGACTATCTTTACATAGACTGCACAAAAAATGAATTAGATAGCCCTGCAGAAGTATCTGTTAAACTGTCTGACAGACATACAGGAATTGGAAGTGACGGTATAATTCTCATCTGTCCTTCTAAAGTAGCTGATTTTAGGATGAGGATTTTCAATGCAGACGGCTCAGAAGCGGAAATGTGCGGAAACGGTATCCGCTGTGTAGGAAAATTTGTCTATGATTTCGGACTTACTGATAAAGAAGAAGTCCGCATAGAAACCGGAGTCCTAAGTAACGAAGAAGAATCAACAGGAATTATCCCTGAAAACCGTATAAAAGTACTACAACTAAAGGTTGAAAATGGCAAAGTAAGGGCTGCTACTGTTGACATGGGAAAGCCCATACTAACTCCAAGTGAAATCCCTGTTGTATCATCTAAAGATGAATTTATAAATCAGCCTATAAATATAGAAGGAAGAGACTGGTATTTTACCTGTGTTTCAATGGGAAATCCACATGCAGTAACCTTTGTAGATGATACAAAGAGCCTTGACCTGCCTGTTATCGGTCCAAAATTTGAATTTAATGAGATTTTCCCAAACCGTACCAATACCGAGTTTATAAAGGTAATAAGCCGAACCGAACTTGAGATGCGTGTATGGGAACGCGGTTCGGGGGAAACCCTTGCCTGCGGTACGGGAGCCTGTGCCTCAGCTTATGCCGCCATATTAAATAATCTTACGGAAGATGAAGTAACCGTGCATCTTTTGGGCGGAAATTTAATTATCAAATATGACCGCAATTCAGGACATATTTTTATGACCGGACCGTGTGAAACTGTATTTAGCGGCAGCGTTGTAGTATAAAATGATATATACAATAAGGAGTATTTATGCAAGTTACAGTACAAGACATATTAAATGCTACAAATGGCAGGCTGCTAAACGGAAGTGCCGATACCATAATAAACGGCTTTTTTACCAATTCAAGAGAAATTGACAGCCTTCCTTTTAAGAATGCACTTTTTGTACCTATTATAGGCGAAAGAGTGGATGCCCATAACTTTATCCCTCAGGTTGTTGAAGCCGGAGCTAAAGCTTTCTTTATAAAAAAGGGACATGAACTGCCTTCCGACATAGGTGAGACTGCCGCCATAGAAGTGGATGATACGGAAGCAGCCCTGCTTGATATGGGACTTTGGTATCGTCAAAAATTTAACATACCCTTTATAGGAATTACCGGAAGCGTAGGCAAGACTACTACAAAAGAAATGGTAGCTGCTGCTCTCTCCTCAATAAATGTCCATAAGACTAAAGGAAATGCCAACTCTACTATAGGGCTTCCTTTAACTTTGTTTGGACTTGAACCTTGTAATGAAGCAGCCATTATAGAAATGGGAATAAGCGAATTTAATGAAATGGAGAAACTCGTTGTAGCAGGCAGGCCAAACTACGCAATCTTTACCAATGTCGGTTCTGCTCATATCGGAAACCTTGGTTCTAAAGAAAATATTCTTAAAGAAAAACTGCATATAACAGACTGTTTTACTGAGGACAGTATGCTTTTTATAAATGCAGATGATGAGCTGCTTATGAAAGTCACCACAGAAAACAGCGAATTAAGACCTGAGAATGTAAAACACATAGTCACCTTCGGAATAAATGAAAAGGCTGATTTTTATGCTTCTTCTATTAAAATCTCTGACAACGGTACTGATTTTGTGGCAAACTATAAGTCTGAAAACAAAGAAGCGTTATCGGAACTAATTCACCTTAAAACTCTTGGACTTCACAATGTAAGAAATGCTCTTGCTGCCATAGCTGTAGCCCTTAATCTTGGTATATTTCCTGCTGTTTCAAAAAAAAGACTTGCTGAGTATGAGCCTATTTCAGGGCGTGGTAACATCATCAAGTCTAACGGGCTTACCATAATAGATGATACCTACAATGCAAGTCCTGATTCAATGAAGGCATCAGTACAGATTATCGGTGAAATGCGTGGAGGTACAGAACCTATTAACAGAAGGTTTATAGTATTTGCAGATGTACTTGAACTCGGTGAATATGCAGAAACCGAGCATTATAATGTTGGAGAATATATTAAGACTTACAATAAAGAAAATACAGAAAATAAAATAGATTACCTTATAACAGTCGGCAAAGACAGTGAGCAAATCGGACTTGGTGTAAACTCAGAATACCTTAAAACCAATCCTGTTACCAAACATTTTTCTACAAATGTAGAATCATCTGATTACCTTAAATCTTTACTTAAAAAAGGGGACGCCATCGTAGTTAAAGGTTCAAGAGGAATGCAGACTGAAGAAATAATCAATTCTATCTTAAATTGTAAGTAGGCTCTAATTGAGATTGCTTTTACTTTAACAAAGGGTTATACTTGTTTTGTATGTTTTATCAGCAATTTATATCCTATATGCTGATAGGTTAATAAATCCCAAATTATCCACACCATAGGTCACAGACCTCTTATTCTACATAGTGCAGTAGGATAATTAGGGTAAATTAATTATATAACACTTATTATTATTTTAGGAGGGTTTTATGAGGATTATTGTTACTAAAGATTATGAAGAAATGAGCAGAAAAGCTGCAAATATTATAGCGGCACAAGTTATAATGAAGCCTGATTCTGTGCTTGGGCTTGCTACAGGTTCATCACCTATTGGGGCATATAAGCTGCTTGTAGAGGGCTATAAGAAGGGGGATTTAGATTTTTCTGAGATTACTTCTATTAACCTTGACGAATATGTGGGGCTTTCTGCAGAACACAATCAGAGTTATGCTTATTTTATGAGGGATAACCTTTTTAATCATGTAAATATAAATATGGAAAATGTATTCCTTCCAAATGGTATGGAGGCTGATGAGGCTAAGGAATGTGCAAGATATGATGAGGTTATAAAAACCCGCGGTCCTATTGATTTACAGCTTCTTGGACTTGGTGAAAACGGACATATCGGTTTCAATGAGCCTGATACTTCTTTTGCAAAGGGTACTCACAAAGTAAGCCTTACGGAGAGCACTATAAATGCCAACTCAAGACTGTTTAATTCCATAGATGAAGTTCCTAAGTTTGCTTATTCTATGGGTGTAGGAAGTATCTTCTCCGCTAAGCAGATTTTACTTATAGCTTCAGGCGAGAAAAAAGCAGATGCACTTTGCAAGGCACTTTACGGTCCTGTAACTCCTGAGGTTCCGGCTTCTGCACTTCAGTTCCACAATAATGTAACTATAGTTGCTGATGAAGCTGCTTATGCTCTTATAGCAAAGAGATAAAGTTTAGCCGACAATGGAAATACGGAGATTATTATGATAATTAAAAATGGATTAGTATATAATGAAAATGGCGACTTTGAAAAAAGAGAGATTTATATAGATGGTGAACTTATCACAGATAAAGCACCCGCTGACAGCGAAGTTATTGATGCAGAGGGACTTTATGTAATTCCCGGGCTTATAGATGTGCATACTCATGGTGCCGTGGGACATGACTTCTGTGATGCTGACCTTGACGGACTGTATAAGATAGCTGAGTTTGAAAAGAGTAAGGGGGTAACAGCCTTTTGTCCAACCTCTATGACTCTTTCCGAAGAACTGCTTACAGGTATCTTTGCTACAATTAATGATTACAAACCTGAGAAAAAGCATGCAAGGGTTCTTGGCATTAATATGGAAGGTCCTTTCATTTCTCCTAAAAAGATGGGAGCTCAGAATCCTAAATATATAATGAATTCTGATATAGAAGTCTTTAGAAGGCTAAACAAGGTAAGCGGAGGTAATATCCGTCTTGTGACACTTGCACCTGAAACAGAAGGAGCCACCCTCTTTATTAAAGAGCTTGCAAATGATGTGTCTATTTCAGTCGGACATTCAGAAGCTAACTTTGAGCAGGCTGACGAGGCTTTTAAGAACGGTGCAAACCATGTAACCCACCTTTTCAACGCTATGCCTGCTTTTAACCACAGAGATCCCGGCATAGTCGGTGCGGCCTTTGAAAATACAGGAGTTATGGCTGAACTTATCTGCGATAAGGTACATATCCATCCTTGTATGATAAGAAGTACCTTCCGCCTGTTTGGTGAGGATAGAATCATCCTTATAAGTGATTCCATGGAAGCTACCGGAATGGAGGACGGTACTTATTCTCTTGGCGGACAGAAGGTTAATAAGAGGGGCAACAAGGCAACTCTTGAGAACGGCACTATTGCAGGCTCCTGCACAGACCTTTTCACCTGCTTTAAGAATGTGGTTGAAATGGGAATTCCGCTTAAATCAGCAGTTAAAATGGCTTCAACCAACCCTGCAAAGAGCATAGGTCTTGGAGATAAAGCCGGTGTAATTAAGCCGGGAGCTTACGCAGATTTATTGCTTCTTGATAAAAAATTAAATATAGTTAAAATACTATAACTATATAAATTTATTTATATAGTTATCAGAATCAGCTTGCCTATGGGTAAATGCAGTATATTATTATACTTTACATTAAAAGGGATTTACTAAAATTCTAGCGGTAAATCCCTTTTTTTATTTATCAATCTTCACAGTTTAACCTAAGCCTACTACTATAGATTTAATACAACTATGAGGAGGTAAACTATGACAAAAAGAAATCCCAATGGATATGGCTCAATAACAAAACTAAAAGGTAACAGACTTCGTCCATTTATGATAAGAGTAACAGCCTATGGTGCTGACGGTAGGGGGAAGCAAAAGGCTATAGGCTATGCCGATACTATGAAAAATGCTCTTATATTGCTTGCCAAATATAATCACCACCCATTTAGCATCAATCGTGAACACATAACTTTTAATGAACTTTACATAAAATGGCTTGAAGTAAAATCCGACTCACTCGGCAGATCCAATTTAAAACTTATGAAAACAGCTTTTAATTGGTGTTCTTCCTGTTATGGACTAAAGTATTATACTATAAAGGCATATCACATGCAACGCTGCATAGACAACTGCCCTCTTTCAAGGTCTACCAAAGCTTCCATACATAATTTATTCAATCATTTAGATAAATTTGCGTATGAAATAGACCTTATAGATAAAATGTATAGCAAGTTACTTATAATAAATACAAAAATACCTGAAAGTACAAGAACTCCATTTAGTCCGGAAGAAATTAACAAGTTATGGAAATATAAAGATGAGCCGATGGCGGATTCGGTTCTTGTATTTATCTATACAGGGCTTAGACTTAACGAACTTCTTTCATTAAAATCTAAACAGGTAAATATTGGAGAAAAATATATGCAGGGCGGTCTAAAAACAACTGCCGGCAAAAACCGAATTATACCTATTCACCCAAAAATTTTACCTTTCATTAGAAAATGGCTCTCAAATGAAACTGAATATCTGCTTACCACAAGCAAGGGAACACGCTACTCCCCCACACATTATTACAGAGCCTGGAATTTCATTATGGAAATCATCGGAGCTGACAAAACTCCACATGAAGCAAGACATACTTTTGAAACTCTACTTGACAATGCCGGCGGTAACAGAAAATGTATCGACCTGCTTATGGGGCATAGTTCTAAAGATATAGGCAATAGAGTATATAATCACAAAACTATAGAACAGCTTAGAGAAACAATATTATTATTAAAGTAATCATAAAAAAGACCATGCTTAATATATTTTACATTTTTACAAATTTACAGGTATGCCAATGGAAGTAGTTACAACCAAACAGGGAGAGTTTTCTTTCACCCTGTTTATTTATAAGTATAAGGATTTATATAAATCCATAGAATACTTAAATTTTTGTTTGTTTTGTATAGTAATCTCCTTAATTTTTGTACACTTTACCGTTGGCTAAAAACTTAAAATATCTTATAATTTTACTTGTAAATATGAGCCATAATAATCACTACGATTTATAAATTTCATATTATCCTATAAGTTTCTATCAAGGTCTCAAACTCTCCTCGATTATTGTGGCTCATATCTATGCTAATTCTAAACTGAGTATATCTTTTCTCTACTTAGTAGGAATTTCTAAGTTTATATTTTTTAAAATATCTGCTATAATAGCCATATAGGCATTATAGCAAATCCTAGGAAAGAAAGGACTACAATGCCAACCAAGAAAGAATTTGAAGAGTATGCCAAAGGGCTGAACCCGATTGATGACTTGATGTTCAGCAAAATGGCAGAAAGTAAGGAGTTTTGTGAAGAAATACTCCGAGTCATCCTAGATGATGATGAACTCATAGTTACTGAGAATATACCTCAATGCAAGGTGGAAAATCTGCAGGGGCGTTCTATAATTATGGATGCAAAATGCGTAACCGGAGACGGACGACATATTAATATTGAGGTACAGAAGGCAGATAATGACGACCATCTTAGAAGAGTCAGGTATAATGGCTCTGTATTAACTACAAACATAACAGAAACCGGAACAAAGTTTGAGTTTGTACCTGATGTCTGCGTAATATTTATATCTGCCTTTGATATGTTTAGAAGTGGGCTACCACTCTACCATGTGAAAAAAGTGGTTATGGAAACAGGACAGGTTGTTGAAGACGGACTTACCGAAATATATGCAAATGCAGTAATTGATAACGGTTCTAAGTTTTCCAAACTGATGAAAGTATTTACTGAAAATGATACTTACAATACAGATGAATTCCCTGTGACAAGTAAAATCAAAGCCGGATTTAAGTTTGATGAAGGAGGTGCTGTAAAAATGGATGAAACTTTACAGAGATGGATGCGTGAAAGTGAGGAAATTGGGGAAAAGCGAGGTGAGAAACGAGGTAAAAAGCTAGGTAGACAGGAAGGTGCTGAAAAGGAAAAATTCAAAATAGCTAAGAGTATGAGGGAAGAAGGAGTTAACCCCGAACTTATAACAAAATTCACAGGTCTGCCAATGGAAGTAGTTATGGCTTTGTAAAACTATTAGTCATACCCTGCCCATAAGACAGGTATTATTCCCGCTTTAGCTAAGTATTTAATCAGCTAAGCTGGTAAAATGCCTTTTTTATGGGTATTTTTATGAATTTGACATTTATCAAAAATACCTTTTAGTAAATTAAATTACACGCAATTTAACTCTAGCATTAGCTTTAGGAAGTATTACCATCCACTTCTGTAACTGCGAAAAATCTCTATAATCTGCTTGGTTAGTGGGTTTTACAGTTACAGTTTTGCTGTGAAACCAGATTTAAAACTGTGAAAATTCATCCCAATACTGCTTTAATATCTTCTTCTTACCTTGCTTAGTTTTATCTTGTGTTACATCCTCCGGTTCCCCCGGACTATCCTCTCCATTATAAGTATCTACTATACCCTCTGTAGCCTTCTTTCTTAAAAATACAACTACTAAACTATTTTCATTTTTATACTTCTTCTTAGCACTCTTATCCTCACCTAATGTTATTGTTTCCTCATCAGTTTTTCCTCTAAACTTCTCTCTAGCTTTCTTTAATCTGTCCTTTAATTCTTTACCAGGAGTAGGATTTGCTTTATTATCATCGTCTGTACTCCTATCTAAATCCTTACCAGTAAACCATCCTACTAATTTATACCCTTGTGGATTTCCAGTAGGTAAATTCTCCTCATCAGTTATTATAATATTCTTTACTGTCTTTTCTCTATAATAATCTATATTCGTCTCACTACCTATATTTACATATTCTATCTCTCCATTCTGGTCTGTCCTCTCCTCCCAATACTGCTTTATTATTGTACTTTTCCCTTTTGTATTATTCTTAACACTTGTCTTCTCCGGTTTACCGGGACTATTACTACCATCATATGTATTTATTATTCCTGTTGGCTTCTTACTATTCCATACCATACATATTCCATAACCATATGATGCATTTGCCATGTCTGCATTTAACATTAAAGCACCACCACCAAGCCAACCGGCTGTATATTTAGTTAATTTTGAAGGTATATACAATCCTAAAAACTTATCTCTGTTCTTATATGTACTTCTACCTTTTTCTAACTTAATACAATTCGCATAAACATCATTTGTAAATAACGCTATCTGAAAATCTCCATATTTTCCTCCCGCTCCATACAATGAACTCTCTATACCCTGTTGATATATTCCTAATCTATATGATGTAGCACATATATAATCCTTAGTAGCTTTTCTACCTTTATGTACACTATGCCAATAAAATGGTTCATATACCAACATCGTCTTTTGATTATACCAATCTATTGCTTCTTGTAATCCAAAAGTTTCTGCAATTACTCCAAATGCCCTTTCCCTCTTTCCTATACTTACCCCCTTAACCTTAGTCTCTACCTTTTGAAGTAAGTGTTGCTTAATCTCTTTATTTCTTGATATCGCTTTGTATCCGGATATCTTATATGGTCTGCCCCAAGATGGATTTTTACTCATATCTTGCATATCAGGTTCTACTCCAAACCTTGACTTCAATCTTAATATAGGGTTCTCTATCAATTTTGTACTATGTGGATAAACTATTCCTGTTGAATTACATACATAAGTAGCAGTTCGTGACACCTGTTTCTTAGTATCTCTGTCTACTAAATAATATATCCAACCTGTTCTATCTTCATTTGGTCCACCTATTAATGCATCTGCATTTCCACCATTGTTTCCGCCTACATTCGCATCCGCACCTCCTCCGGCATAAACATTAGTAGACAAAAAGCTTAATGCTATCATTATACATAATATTGTAAATAGCTTCTTCATCTATTCCTCCTTAATAAATGAGAGGCTGGCTTATCACCAACCTCTTATCTTACAAATTATTTTAATCACCTATTGCATCTAATACTTCCTCTGCCGACATATCCCCACCCTTAATGTTTCCATCAAAATTTGCACCTCTTTGAGTAGGACTGTTTGAGTCATCTGTAACCCTGTACCCACCACCAGCATTCTGTCCACCTTTATTCTTATTTTTACTATTATCTTTCTTAGTATTATCTTTCTTAACCGGCTTTTGCTTATTATTATTTACCAGCTTGTCTTTTTTAACTGACTGATCTTTTTTAGCTGGTTGCTCAACTTTTACATTATTATCTTTTTTTGGCTGACCTTGATTAAACCCATTAGCATTATCCTTTTTAGGCTGCTCAACTTTATTCTTATTCTCTACAATTTTTTTATTCTTATCCTTCTTTTTAGCCTTCTTATTTTTATTATCAGTAGCCTTATTTTCCTTAGTATCCTTTTTAACTTTAACATCTGCCTTATCTTTATCTTTTATCTCAGCTATTGTCTTTCCCTCTATATTTTTTAAGTAGTCCATAGTTTCCTGAGGTATCTCAACATCATCTCCATCTACATTAGCATCTGCTATAGTATCTTCTGTCTCTCCATTATCCTCACTATCCACTAAACCACTCTTTATCACTCCTGCTTTATTAAACTCTACTTCTACCTTTATTATTAACTCTATCAACTCCTCCTTAGTTATCCCCTCATTCCACCTAGTCTTTACTGTATCTATTATTCCTTTATCATATGCTAAAGCTAATGCTTTATACATATTATGCTCTACTCCCTCTGTAGGATTATTAAGCATTGCAGATAATTCCTCTATCCTCGTCTTTCCCGACTTCTGCTCCTCTCCCTTATCCTCCGCATCCTCTAATTTTACATTATCCGCCTTATATGTATCTAATTCCTCAACATAAAATCTATTCATAATCAAATATATCGCCTCTCCTCGACTCATTACACTATTATAGGTAGTTTTATCTAAGGAGCTGTCTGTTATATTAAGGTAAGCTTCTCTCTTATACTCCTGTGCATAGAGGTCATATTCGGTGTTACCTACTTGGGTACTGAATTCATTATCTTTTGGAGGCTTAGTGTCAGGGTTAAGGGTCTTGTATATAAGGGACATAGCTTCTGCTCTGGTTAGATACTTAGTTTCTGTTGGTTGTTCAGTTACCGACTGAGTACTATTAGAATTTTGATTGACTACCATTGTAGGCTTACTGCCTGTGGCAGAGCCACAGGCAGTAAGGGTGGAGAGGAGTAATACTGTAAATATTGACAAGGTTCCCACTTTTATAACTATAAAGTTTCTTTTCATGATATTTTATCTCCCTTTTATCCTCCAAAAATTGTATTTAATTTTTACACATTTCTACGGAATCAACACAGTATCTATCTGAGATATTTTCAGACATTCTATCTCTGCTTGCAAAAATACTATAACTATAATCAGCTTCTTCACTATCATTCGTAAGTTTCATATCAAATTCAATCCATAGCCTATCACGCTTAAATTTCTCATCGTAATTAGGATTACCTTCATTTAACTCATATCCCTTATCTTCAATAATAAGATGAATTTTCTGTTCACTTCCTTTTAATAAATTCAAATAACACTCTACAGATTGAGTACGATGCTCTATTATATTACACACTAAATATCCTGATGTCGGATTTTCCTCATCTTCTGCACACAGCATTACTTTAAAATTTTTAATACTTATTTTTTTAATCAATTCTTCACTAATATTTTTTAAATTTAAGGTAAAAACATATATGTTATCAGCTTCAAAAGGGTCTATTTCCTCTACTAACTTGAATGTATTATCTAAAACTTCATATTTTGAGTTATAAGGTTCAACTTTTATATAGTGCTTATTTATATCTATTAAAGGAGCATTCTTATCTTTATTCAATTTATCTGCATTTTCCATTTTTTCTTGCATTTTTTCTTGCACATTTTTAACTGCCACTATTTTTTTTTCAATATTTGCAACTTCTTCACTTACTATACCAACTTTTTTCAAGATATACTTTTCACCAATACTTATCTGATTACTAATATATTCTTTATATCCTTCCACAAAAATTTTAAATCTCTGAAATAATGCTTCCTTATTACTTTCATCAAAGTATTCTTCATCGGCTAATTCCTTAACATATCTTTCAAAATCATTTCTAATATGATCCTTATTGCTAGTATCATCAATACTATTAGCTTCTCTGCAAACTTTTTCCACCAACATCTTTAATTCTATATTTACTTCTTCAAATTTTTCCCCTTCCAAGGCTTTGTTCATAAGATCGTCTTCTATACATTTATCTTCAATCGATTTTTTTAGCTTGTTTATAAAATCATCAGAATAACTATTAATTATTTTTTTTAAACTTTCAATAACAAAATCGTACATTTCTTTTTCCTTTCTACCACTAATCTATAAAATTGTAATATTTTCAGCTAATAGTACTCTATATATCCATATTTTCTTCTTTTCTTTATTTGTTATACTTCTCTAAGTAATCTTTTAAACACAAAAAAGACACCTACCCTGATTTGCATCAAAATAAGTGCCTAACTCGTATCTCGTTTAAGCTTTAAAAAAGATATTAAATTATACGCATAGCGTGTCGTGTCATTAATAATTATTTCGCTTCTCATTTTACTTGTCAAGCCCCTTTCGGAAATTTACCAAAATTTCTTACTTCCTATGTATCTATTATACAAAATCCGGGTTAAATTGCAACATTTAAAACGGTTTAGTTAATATTCACTGTTTATTATTAAAAATGTATAAATATCCATTATTTTTTTCATTGGGACATTTATTATCTCATCTCTTTATAGGCTATTTCTTATAGGATAATAAACATTTTTGCAGATACATTCCAAAAAAGTTCAGTGACGTGAAAACAAGCATTAATTTAGTATAAGTAGATTTTTAAAAAATGCGGATGAATTTTAAAAAAATAACTTAAATACATATTTATTCATCCAAAACCGAATAAAAATCAATTTATACAGGGAGGTTTAATTATGAATTACGAGCCGGATAATGTAGTAAATATCATTTTTTATAACACAAGCTAAATTTTTTGGATATTTACAAAACAATGATAAGACCTGCATACAAAACAGCAGGTAGAAAGGAAGATATATGACCAAAGTAAAATCACGTCGATGGGTAGCCACTATACATGTGGCTAATATGAAGAAGTCAGGATTATCCGAAGAAGAGTATAAGAATCCTGAAACTCTTGCCAAACACTTTATTGATACATGGGAAAAAAGCGGTAAGGGAAGAACCGGAGCTATTGCAGTATGTACAACAACCGACAACTGTTACCATGCTCATATGGCTTGCTATGGCAATACGACTACCTTAACCCAGGTTTCTAAAGTGCTGTTTGATTCCCATGTTGAGCCTCAAAAAGGTACTAAAAAACAGTTAACTGACTATTTCAATAAGTCCGGTAAATATAGTGGTCAGAAGAATGAAATAGTACTTTATAAGACAGGGCTTGATAATATCCAGGGTGCACAGGGTAAGAGAAGTGACCTTGATACTATAAAGGATCTGATGGATCAAGGATTTACTCCTAAACAAATTTTTGAACATTCGATTAATTTTTTGAGATATGAGAAACTTATTGTTGCAGCCTTTATACTTAAAAAACTTAAAACTATGCCTAGAATAAAGGATATGCGTGTGTATTGGCACACAGGTAAAAGTGGAAGCGGAAAGAGCTATTGCTACAATACTTTATGTGACAAACACGGAGACGATAATGTTTATATGTTGAATGATCTTGAAAATGGAGGACTTGACTATTATATAAAGAATGGTGCTCCACCGATATTATTCATTGATGAATTAAAGAATGAAATCAAGTATAAACAGTTACTTACAATACTTGATAGTTACTTACATCATCAGACTCATTGCAGGTATAATAACAGCTACAATTTCTGGAATGAAGTCCATATCACCTCTATATTTCCTCCGGAAGAAATATACAAGATGTTAGTTCCCGAAGATACGCGAAGTAATGACACTCTTAATCAACTTATGAGAAGAATAACCAAAATAATATATCACTATATCAAAGATGGTGAATACAAGTCTTACAGTATGTCTTCAAGTGATTATATAGATTATGATGACTTAAAACGGAGAGCTTTAAGTGATAAAGATGGTTTTGAACCTGTAACTGATAACAGCAAAATACCATTTTAACACAGCCTTTTAGTTACAACCAAACAGGGAGATTTTGCCTTTCTCCCTGTTTATTTATAAGCATCAGGATTTCTATAAATCCATAGAATACTTAAATTTTTGTTTACTTTGTATAGTAAACTCCCTAATTTTTGTACACTTTACCGTTGGCTAAATCTTTGATTTATATTATAATATCTCTTGTATATGTGAGCCACAATAATTTATCCCAAATTATTCACACAACATCTTCGGAAACACATAATCACGCCGAAGGTTGGAAATTATTTCTCTATAAATCTCTATCAAAATATTGAGTTGTTCATAATTATTGTAGCTCACATCTATATTACTTCTAAACTAAGTTTCTTATGTCTACTTAAATAAGAATTTCTAAGTTTATATTTTTCAAAATATCTGCTATAATAGCCATATAGGCATTATAGCAAATTTCAAAAAGAAAGGACTACAATGCCAACCAAGAAAGAATTTGAAGAGTATGCCAAAGGGCTGAACCCGATTGATGACTTGATGTTCAGCAAAATGGCAGAAAGTAAGGAGTTTTGTGAAGAAATACTCCGAGTCATCCTAGATGATGATGAACTCATAGTTACTGAGAATATACCTCAATGCAAGGTGGAAAATCTGCAGGGGCGTTCTATAATTATGGATGCAAAATGCGTAACCGGAGACGGACGACATATTAATATTGAGGTACAGAAGGCAGATAATGACGACCATCTTAGAAGAGTCAGGTATAATGGCTCTGTATTAACTACAAACATAACAGAAACCGGAACAAAGTTTGAGTTTGTACCTGATGTCTGCGTAATCTTTATATCTGCCTTTGATATGTTTAAGAGCGGACTTCCGCTATATCATGTGAAAAAAGTGGTTATGTAAACAGGGCAGGTTGTTGAAGACGGGCTTACCGAAATATATGCAAATGCAGTAATCGACAATGGCTCTAAGTTTTCCAAACTGATGAAAGTGTTTACCGAAAATGATACTTACAATACAGATGAATTCCCTGTGACAAGTAAAATCAAAGCCAGATTTAAGTTTGATGAAGGAGGTGCTATAAAAATGGATGAAACTTTACAGAGATGGAAAAATGAATGGATTAGTGAAGGCGAGGCTCGTGGTGAAAAACGAGGTGAAAAGCGGGGCGAAAAACGGGGTATAAAAGAAGGTAAGAAACTGGGAGCTAAAGATGAAAAATTCAAAATAGCCGGTGATTTGAAAAAAAGAGGCTTTGCTGATAATCTGATTGCCGAAATTACAGGGCTTTCTGAGAAAGTGGTAACGGCTCTGTAAAATCCCAAACTTATATCAAAATTTACAGGTTTTGCCGGATGATGAAGTTATAGCTATGTTAAATCATCTCCGTTATATCCTACCCATAAAATAAGCATTGTACAAAATAGGCTAATATTTTTAATCAGATAAGCTGTTAAAATGCCTGTTTTATTGGTATATTGGGGCAGATTACGAATGTTTCTGCAAAGTAAATAACAGACTGACCAAGAATTGCTTCCAAGTCAGTCTGTTATTTACTTTAAATCAAAATTTACCCTATCTCATCCACCACACTGTTCTCAAACTGTCTTGTGAACAGCCCATGATAATAACCTTTCTGCCTCATAAGTTCCTTATGTTTTCCCTGCTCTATAATCTTACCGTCCTTTACCACAAGGATTACATCGGCATTTACTATGGTTGAAAGTCTGTGGGCTATTACAAAGGAAGTTCTGCCTGTGATGACCTTCTCTATCGCATCCTGAATTATCTTCTCAGTCACAGTATCTATAGAAGAAGTTGCCTCATCAAGCACCAGTATCTTAGGCTCTGCAATTATCGCTCTTGCAAATGAAATTAACTGTTTCTCACCGGTTGAAAGCAGGTCTCCGCCTTCTCCCACCTCACTGTCAAGCCCCTTGTCCATCTTCTCTACTACTGCTGTAGCAGACACAAGCTCCAGTGCCTTCATTATCTCCTCATCAGTTGCATCAGGCTTGCCATATCTTAGGTTCTCCCTGATTGTGCCTGAAAAAAGGTGCGGAGACTGCAGTACATAGCCTATATTTGAATGTAACCACTGTCCGGAACGCTCCCTTGCATCCCTGCCGTCTATCAGCACCTGCCCTTTGGTAGGCTCAAAGAAACGGCAGACGAGATTTACAAGAGTTGATTTTCCTGCTCCTGTTTCTCCCACAATAGCCACATTAGTACCTTGCGGAACTTTAAGATTAAAATTCTCAAGCACATATTCATCTCCATCAGGATATTTAAAAGTCACATCCTTAAACTCTATATCACCATGCAGCTCTTCCCAGTTTTCCTTTTTAGGATTAAATATATCTCCGTATTTTTCCACGACCTCTTTGCTGTCTGCCACATCTGATTCCGTAGCCATAAGCCCTGTAAATCTCTCAATATTTACAGATGAGGCAATGAGATCTGCAAATGTCAGTGTGATATTACTTATAGGTTCTATTATCCCCTGCACATAAGACATAAATACAGACAGGGTTCCTATAAGCATAACTCCTTCAAGGCTTAAAATACTTGCCTGCATAAGCACGAGAGCAATTACAACTGAACCTACAAATGAAACTAACGAAAAAGAAAGTGCTGAAAAATGAGCTACTCTTATAGATTTTCTTTTCATATTAAAAGTATCTCTGTCAAAATTTTCTTTCATTCTTCCCTCTGCAACGAGAGTTTTTATCTCCTTTGCACCGGTTATTCCTTCATTAAAATTTCCTGTAATTGCAGAGTTTATCTCTCTTACTTCACGGTTGAGATGTAATAGATTTTTTTGGAAAATTGAAACTACTATGGCTTCAATCGGCAAAATGATTGTTATTGCAAGTGCCAGTTTTGCATTTAAGCTGAACATTACCGCAAAAGCAGCTACAACATAGACCGTTGACCACATAATATCAAAAAAGTCCCAGGCTGCAATCGCACCAATCCTTCCGGTGTCACTCATTACCCTTGCATGTATATAGCCTACATTATTTTGGTTAAAATATGAAAATGAAAGTGTTTGTAAATGATTAAAGCTTGAATTTCTTAAATCTCTTGCAACACTTATTTCGATATTTGAAGCTACATAAGGCGAAACAAATTCCATTCCAATCTGAACTGCTATTGTTATAAGATAAAGAAACACGAATATTCCTATACCGTTTAATTCTCTTTTCCCTATGAAATTATTTATCGCATATTGGTTAAAAAGCGGAAATATTATTTCAGTGAGAGTTGAAATAGCACCTGTTACAAACATTATTACTATATCCTTTTTATATGCCCTGAAATATGGCCAAAGCTTAGGTATGCCAAACCAGGGCAAAAACTTTATCGTAGTTTTATCCTGCATATAACCTCCTTACGACTCGTAGTCAAGAGCTACAGACTGTATGTTATAGATTTTCTTGTAAATGCCCTCTTTAGTCAGAAGTTCATTATGAGTACCTGATTCAGCAAGTCTCCCCTTATCAAATACCAGTATATTATCTGCTGCCATAAGAGTTGTGATTCTATGGGAAATGATAATAACAGTGCTGTCTTTTCCCTTTTCTATAAGTCCCTTTCTTATCTTTGCATCAGTTTCCGCATCAACAGCAGAAAGTGAATCATCAAATACCATAATAGGCGACTTTCCGATAAGCATACGGGCAATGGCTGTTCTCTGCTTCTGTCCTCCAGAAAGGGTAACACCTCTTTCTCCGACTGTAGTCTCAAAGCCTTCCTTAAAATTCTCAATAGTCTCTAAAAGACTTGCAGTACCTGCTGCTTCTTCTATGTCTGCTCTCTCTGCCTCCTTACCGCCAAGTGCTATATTTTCAGCCAAGGTTCTTGAAAATAAATAAGGCTCCTGAAGTACCATTCCTACATTTTCACGAAGATAGCCTATTTCAATATCATTTATATCCACATCAGATATGGTTATGCTTCCATTTTCCTTAGGAAGTTCATAGAGTCTGTTTAAAAGATGCATAAGTGTGGACTTACCCGAACCTGTTCCACCGAGTATGCCAACTGTAGTGCCTCCCTTTATGGTAAATGATACATTTTTAACAATCTCCTTTGTATCATCATAAGCAAAATTTACATTGTTAAATACTATATCACCCGTCATCTTAGGATTAATCTTCTTTCCCTTATCTTCCTCCTCTTCCGAAGCCATAATATACCTTATTCTTTCTGCTGCGATTCCACTTCGGCTAAGGCCTGAAACCAGCCTTCCAAGCATTCTTATCGGCCACACAAGCATAATATTATATGAGAAGAATGCGATATACTCACCTGCAAGCATTTCTCCCTTAACAGCAAAAACTGCTCCAAGTACAACCACTATCATGGTCTGAAGGCTGAGAAAAAATGTTCCTATAGACCAAAACCAGGCAAGTACCCAGTCAAGCCTAATCCACATCTTCCAGTAATCGTGATTTTGTTTTTCAAACCTTTCCTTTTCAAAAAGTTCTCTGCCAAAAGCTCTTACTACTCTTACTCCGGTCAGATTCTCCTGTACAACTGCAGAAAGCTTTCCCTCTTCCACATCGGCTTCTTCAAAGATTTTACCCATTCTTTTATGACCGTATATCGAATAAGCTATATTTATCGGAATAATTGCAAGGGCAATAAGAGCCAGCTTCACATTTACTCCAAACATAAAATAAATAGAAAAGGCAAGCATTAATACAGTCCTTACCAACTCGGTCAACTGTCCGGATACAAAGTTTTTCACTGCATCTACATCTGAGGTACAGCGCTGGATTATATCACCTGTCTGGTTCTTCGTATGCCACGAGAAAGGAAGCTTTGCTATATGTGCAAAGATATCATTTCTCATAGTTTCAACCAAGGTTTCGGCTCCCTTGGTACTGTAATATCTGTATAGATAGTTAAAAACAGCTTTTAATATTCCTATGATTACAAGAAAGATTGCCACCACATATAGATTCTTTCTAAGATAAGCCGCACCTCCCAAACTTTCTATAAAATTTGTTACAAAGTTCGGAAAGTTACTCTCTTTGCCTGTAATCAGTGTATCTACCACATAGCTTATTACCCTGGGTATTATAAGGGTAAGCAGGTTCACAAGCGAAATACAGACTACCGAAGTTATAAAATATCGCTTGCTTCCCTTTAAAAAGTATAAAATAAGTTCTCTATTAGTATTAAATTTACTTTGTTTCATATCTTCTCCTGTTAAATGAATGTAAGAACAAAATCCCCCATAACAGTATATTCTACTTATATCACACCATACTTAAAAAAGTTTCGGCATCTCTGTTTGCTATAAGCTCTTCCGGGAAATCAATTTCCTCAAGCAGCCTAACTGCATTAGGATATTTGCCTATCTTAAATGAACAGTGTGCATCACTGTTTACTGCTATCTTCGTTCCGTTTTCAGCACAAGAAATTGCTATCTGCTTACATCTGTTTATTATTTCATCGTCATAGCCAAAAGAAGCCTCATTTATCTCTATCATTTTATTCATATCCCCGGCAGCCTTTACTACTTCTTTTACATCAAATTCAAGTCCGGAACGCCCTATATGACCTAGGATTTTCACCTTATCATGCTCAAGTGCCTTAATATAAAGTTCAGTATTTTCTACAGCTGTAGAGTTGGCTGCAAATTCTTTAAAATGCACACTTGCAATTAGGTAATCCAACTTATTTAATATGCCTTCTTCATAGGTAACCTTATTTTCATCCTTATATGGGAACGGAATATAAATATCATGTCCGAATAAATTTCCTTTAAGGTCTACTATATCCACTTCCGCACCAAACAAAAGTCTTACGCCATGCCAAACCTCCGGTAGAGTTTTTTTATTTATAAAAAATCCATAACAGGCAAATTCGGTTGAGGGCACAAAAAAAGAGCTAAAGTGGTCGGTTGCCCCAACTAACTCAAGCCCTTGTTCTTTTCCTGCCCTTATGTTCTCTTCTATAGTCGAGTAGGCGTGTCCCGATGCCAGGGTATGAGTGTGTGTATCAGTTTTTATTTTAATCATGACTGTGCCTCCTTTTCTTTATCTAAAATTCTCGGTAACTATATCAGTTTAGCAGAACTGATATGATTTGTAAATAGAAATCTTGACTTTTAACTGCTATCTAGCCTATAATTTGTTAGAGCTCAGGCAATTTAAGAGCTTTGACCAAACTATAACAAATTTTGAAAGGAGTTCCTATGAACCTTCTGTTTTATCGCTATGGAAGCATCTGTGAACCTGATTTCATTGAAGGTTTTAAGGAGCTTGGAAATACCGTAGATGAATTGACTTATGAAATAGAGGATAAAAATATTCCTGCTGCAAAAAGAGTAGAATTGATTTCAACTGCCTTATTAAAAAAAAGTTATGACTTTGTATTCAGTATAAATTATTATCCTTTTATTTCAGAAGTATGTAATATTTATAAAATAAGGTATATATGTCAGACTGTGGACAGTCCTATTATGGAACTTTTTTCATCTTCCATAAAAAGAGAATGGAACAGAATTTTCCTTTTTGATATGGCTCAGTACAAAGAATTTCAACCGCTTAATCCGGATTGTATATTTCATCTTCCTCTTGCCACCAATCCAAAAAGGTGGGCAAAAGTGATAAACTCAGCCTCTTCAATACAAAAACAGAAATTTACTTCCGATATTTCATTTGTAGGATCACTTTATACCGAAAAATGCCCTTATGATAAATTACAAGCCAAACCTTATTTAAATGGTTATCTTATGGGATTAATGAAAGCACAACAAAAAATATACGGCTATCATTTTATAGAAGAAATAATCTCAGATGAGACTATAGAAGAATTCGTAAAATCAATGCCTGAATTTTATATTCCGCCCGAAGAATTTATCGGTAATGATAAAAAGACCTCAGTCAGATTATATATGGATTATAAAATTACTTCTATGGAAAGAATAGATTTACTTACAGCTCTTGGAAATAAATTCAATATTAACCTTTATACCGGAAGTTCAACAGAAGGAATACCTGTAAACAATAGAGGACGAGTTAAAACTCTCTCTGAAATGCCGTTAGTATTTTACAACAGTAAAATTAATCTGAATTTTACTGCTAAATCCATTCGTGAAGGACTTCCTTTAAGAATATTTGATGTATTAGGCTGTGGCGGATTTTTAATAACTAATTATCAAAGTGAATTGCCGGATATTTTTAATATCGGCGAAGATTTAGAAGCCTACACCGGTGAAGATGATTTACTTTATAAAACTGAATATTATCTTACCCATGAAAATGACAGGTTGGAAATAGCTAATAATGGATATAATAAATTAGTTAAATACCACAATTATCCTGAAAGAATAATGCAGATGCTTGAAATGGCATTTCTTGGAAAAAAACAAGGAGCAGACAATGAATAAAACTATCCTTTTAATAGATTCTCCCTCTTTTGGAAAGTTTGATATGATAGATACAATGAAAGAAACAGGCTTTAATGTAGAACTTTTTTATCATGATAACATACTCTCCTACCCCAATAATTCCGAATTTGATGAAGCTTTTGACTATATGTTTGTAAAGAAAGAATACCTTTTTGTATTTTCATTCAACTACTTTCCTTCCGTTTCAAACGGCTGTAAAAGACATAATGTAAAATACCTTGCTTTTGTTTATGATAATCCGCTTACTTCACTTTATTCATATACTGTCATAAACTCCATAAATTACATATTTATTTTTGACAAACATTCTTATGAGGAACTTACCAAGCTCGGCATTACCACGGTATATTATCTGCCGCTTTGTGCCAATGTTAAACGCCTTGATAAAATGACTCTTTCGGCGGATAAAAGTAAAATCCTGTCAAGTGATGTATCCTTTGTAGGCTCTCTTTACAATGAAAAACACAATTTCCTTGAAAGAATGACTGACCTTGATGAATATACCAAAGGCTACATAGATGCAATAATTGAGGCTCAACTTAAAATACACGGTTACTTCTTTATAGAGGAACTCCTCACTAAAGATATAGTTGAAGCTATGAAAAAATCTCTTGATTACACACCGAATAAGTATGGTACAGAAACTGTAGAATATGTTTATGCCAATTATTTTATAGCTAGAAAAATAACCGCTATAGAACGAAATCATCTGCTTGCCGGCGTATCGGATAAGTTTGAAACCAAACTTTATACACATAATAATACTCCCGAACTTCCTAACATTAAAAATATGGGAGCAGTAGACTATTATGACATTATGCCTCTTGTATTTAAATATAGCAAAATAAACTTAAATATTACACTCCGAAGTATACAGACAGGTATACCTTTAAGGTGCTTTGATATATGGGGTGCCGGTGGTTTCCTACTAACCAACTATCAGGCTGATTTGTTTGATTATTTTACTCCCGGAGAAGATTTTGATTTTTATGACAATGAAGAAAGCCTGCTTACTAAAATTGATTACTATTTAAGTCATGACAAAGAAAGATGTGAAATTGCAAGAAATGCCCATGAAAAAGTTAAAGCTGACCATACTTATGAAGCTAGACTAAGACTTATGATAGAAGTTGCAGAGATTGGGTAAAATAAATTTAAAAATAAAAATAAGAAGTTGATATTTAATCAAATTAACCGACTTCTTATTTTTATTTACTCAAATTTAATATTTACATCTTTTTTCTTCCTGAATTGATAAGGTATGATAATACTGCAATAATTGCAAAAACTATTATAAAAGCTAAAACACCGCCATTTACATATCTTATTACTTTCCCGAAAATTAAACTTCCAAAAATCATTTGAAAACAATATAATTCCAATGAAATTTTGCCTAAAAAATTAAGTAAATAAGATTTTATCTTCCCAAAAATCACATCAGTAAGCAATATAATACCAAACACATAAGGTATTGCTACTATATAAAAAATATCGCTTATAAGAAAATTTACCTTTACCATATATGCAAATCGCCCGGTCAAAAATATTCCAATCATAAGAAGTAATAAAGCTGAAATAAATTTATAACTTACTTTCCATTTTCCCTCATACTTAGCTAATGTCATTCCAAATAATATAATTGGAAGTCTGCATAATAATATATTTATACTATGATTTCCTACAAAATTTTCAAGCACAAGCATAATTAAAATCCACACTGTTATGGCTATGAGAAATAATTGTATATTATTCATTTTTCTTACAAGTTTAAGGTAAAACGGTACAAGCAGATAAAATATCATAATTGCCGGTATAAACCAAAGCAAAGAACCTCCACCGTTCATAATAAAATCAATACCTGAAAGTGTAAGTAAGGCTTTGGTTATAGAAAGCTTACCCATTATAATAAATAAGACACAAGAAAAAATAAATAGCGGATATATATTCAAAAATTTTCTTTTTATGTATCGGAAATAATTATCAGTATTAGAGAAATATGCCATATATCCGGTCATAAAAAAGAAAATATCTACACCGATATAGCCCGTCATTACAACATATCTTACAACACTGTTTAATACATCATTATTTCTTGAAACCGGAAATAAATGAAATAAGATGATAAACAATGCCGCTAATCCCATAACCTGTTGTTTAGTTTTCTTTAACTCCATTTAGTTTCCTTCCACTTATTCCATTTTTCCCGCTTTTTCTGTATTAATCACTTTGACTTTGTCTTTTCCCATAAGTTTTTCAAAATTAGCCTTAATTGCATCAAAAACTTTCTCATAAGTCATTGACAGTAATACATATTTGTCAGTATATAATACATTACTTGTTTCCGCACCAACACAAATCCATTTTCTCGGATCCGCATTCTTGGCAATTTCCTCTGCAATAGCTTTAGCATCGCCATTATTCACTTTTATAAGCACTAATGAATGTGCATCTGTACTAATCTGACCTTCTGAGCATACAGCTTCAATTCCATCAGTCCACTTAATAAAACTATATCCTTCAAAGCTATCCTTGTCCAACTCAAATATATCATTAGCCGGTACCTTTGTGTTTTCACATATCTTCTCTAAGAGTTCAGTTAATTTCATATTAGAAATATCTGTTCCTGCGGTAGAGCTGCCTACTTTAGAATTATCTGCACTTGATGTATTACTGCTATTATTAGAACTTCCTGTGCTTGATGTAGTACTTTTACTTTGTGAAGTACCGGTACTTGGTGCATTTAAACTTCCTTTAGAATCATTTTTGCTTCCGCATGCAAAAAGTGTTACTGACATAACTGCACACAATAAAATAGCTACTTTCTTTTTCATATTGTTTCTCCTCTTTTAATATAATAACTCCATAAATCTTATTTAATTTTAACATAGTGTTCTATACTTTAATTTACTTTTAGCTTAAATTTCTCTAAAGATATCTAAAAGAAATTTTCCACTAACAAAAAAAGAACACCCAAGTGTCCTTTCTCTCATATATCTTCAAAACTGCAACCGAATACAACATCTCTTTTCCTTACTTTGGTCAAGCCTTCGACC
>CAUTOC010000019.1:0-38557 GCA_963539695.1 uncultured Catonella sp.
ATGAAAAAGGCATATAGACTATCTTAAAAATCATTTTTGGAAAGAACATACATTTGGATAGTGCTTATCAAAAGTTTTTCAAAGAGTATGCAGGTTACCCAAAGTTTAAGAGTAAACACGATAGGCATAAATCCTACACAACTAATTTTACAAATGGAACAGAGTATGTAAAAAAGCAGGAGACAAGAGGTAAAATAGGTTTAGATTTGGGGATAAAGGATTTGTGTATTACATCAGATGGGAGAAAATACGAAAATCCAAAGACAATAAAGAAGTATGAGAGAAATCTTACAAAATTGCAAAGACAGCTTGCACATAAAATAAAAGGGAGCAGGAACTATCAGAAAAAAAGAAAGCAAATAGCATTATGCCATGAGAAAATAACAAATACCGGAAAAGATTATCTTCATAAGATTTCAAACGAAATAATAAGCGAAAACCAAGTGATTGTTTCAGAAAACTTGCAGATAAAAAATATGGTAAAAAACCATAAATTGGCTAAGCCTATAAGTGATGTTTCATGGTATGAGCTTACAAGACAGCTGGAGTATAAAGCAAAGTGGAACAACAGAATATATGTTAAGGTAGATAGTTTTTACGCAAGTAGTCAGTTATGTTCTTGTTGTGGTTGCCAAAATAAGAAAACAAAAGATTTATCCGTAAGGCAATGGAAATGTCCAAATTGTGGGGAAATACACGATAGAGATGTCAATGCCGCAAAGAATATATTAGCAGAAGGATTAAGACAAATAGCGTAATAAAAAATATAGGGTAGGGACTACCCGAATTAACGCCTGTGGAGATAGTAGGTTACGAGGTCAGCGAAGCAGGAAGCCCATAGGCTTTAGACTATGGGTAGTTCACAGTATAAAGTCTTAATAAAAGATTGTTATTAAAGGAGGATATTATGAAATTAATATTGTTGCAGGATGTGAAGAATCTTGGAAAAAAGGGAGAGCTTGTTGAGGCAAATGACGGCTATGCAAGAAACTTTATTATACCTAAGAAGCTTGGAGTAGAAGCAAGTCCTAAGAATTTAAATGAACTTAGACAGCAGAAGTTGAATGAAGAAAAGAAACAGGCTGAAATTCTTGCAGAAGCGGAGAAAATGGCGGAGGCACTTAAAAATAAAGCTGTCAATCTTTCTATAAGGGTAGGGAAAGAAGGTAAGGTGTTCGGTCAAATATCTACAAAGGAAATTGCAGATGCAGCCAAGAAACAGCTTGGACTTGAAATAGATAAGAAAAAAATGATTAGTGACGGCATAAAGGCTGCCGGTACATATAAAATAGCAATAAAACTTCATCCTAAGGTAGTTGGTGAACTTACAGTAACAGTAACAGAAGAGGTATAAAATGGCAGAAGAGGAGTTGATAAAAAAAACACCGCCTCACAGTAAATCGGCGGAGCAGTCGGTAATAGGCTCTATGATTTTAGAACCGGAAACGGTAATTACTGCTGCCGAAATACTGACAGCTGATGATTTTTATGATAAAAGATACGGCTTGATATTTGCCGCAATTACTTCTCTTGAAAAAGAAGGAAAAGCCATTGACATAGTTACGATAGAAAACAAAATAAAGGAAATGGATCAGCCGCTTGGAGCTATAGATTTGGAGGTATTAAAAGAGATTGTAATGGCAGTTTCCACTTCCGTAAATATAGCTCATCATGCTGAAATAGTGTATAAAAATTCTCTGTTAAGAAGGTTGATAAAGGTTACTGAGGAGATTTCCCTAAGTTGTTATGTGGGAGAATCTCCATTAGAAACTATATTACAAACTACAGAAAAGAAAATATTTGATTTAATCCAAAAGCGTCATTTATCTGAAACATCAGATATTAAAAAGATAATTTTTTCTGTTGTGGAAAGTGTTGCGGCTGCGGCAAAGAGCGGAGGTACAGTAACGGGGATACCTACAGGTTTTTATGACCTTGACTATAAAATGGCGGGACTTCAAAATTCCGACCTGATACTTATAGCAGCCAGACCGTCAATGGATAAGACGGCATTTGCACTGAATATAGCTGAATATGTTACTGTAAAGAAAAATGTTACAACAGCCATTTTTTCTTTGGAAATGTCAAAAGAACAGCTTGCAAAGCGTATTTTATCTATAAATTCAAGAGTAGACTCTCAAAAGCTTAGAACAGGTGATTTGTCTGATAATGAATGGATGGATATTATAGACAGTGCAAAGACAATAGGTGAAACAAATCTTATTATTGATGATACGCCGGGAATTTCTGTAGGAGAACTTAGAAGTAAATGCAGAAAATTAAAACTGGAAAAAAATCTCGGTTTGGTTATGATTGATTATATACAGCTTATGACAGGAAGTAAAAAGATAGAATCAAGACAGCAGGAGATTTCAGAAATATCCCGCTCATTAAAAGCACTTGCAAGAGAGATAGATGCACCTATAATTGCCCTGTCACAGCTTTCGAGAAAGGTAGAGAGCAGGGATGACAAACGCCCTATGCTTTCGGATTTGAGAGAATCCGGAGCAATAGAGCAGGATGCGGATGTGGTTATGTTTATTTACAGAGATGAGTATTATAATAAAGATACGGAAACACCCGGTGTTACTGAAATTATTATAGGAAAGCAGAGAAACGGTCCTATAGGAACGGTGAAACTGGGCTGGAAGAGCGAGTTGACTAAGTTCGTAAATATTGAGAGAGAAAGGCAACAGGGGTAATATATGGACTATGTATCTCAGTTTTTAGCAAATAAAATTATTGTTGCAGGTGTTGTAAGCTGGATTTCGGCTCAGTGTCTTAAACTTTTAATCTATTGGACAGTCAATAAAAAACCGGATTTTGAAAGACTGTTTGGAGATGGAGGAATGCCAAGTTCTCACAGTGCTACGGTTACTTCCGTAGCACTTATGACCGGACTTGTTTCAGGTTTTGATTCACCGGTATTTGGGGTTGCCTTCATATTGGCTCTTGTGGTAATGCATGACGCAAGCGGTGTGAGGCTTGAAACAGGCAAGCAAGCAAAAGTAATTAATGAGTTGGTCAAAATTTTTGAAGATTTGGGTAAAAATAGCCTAAGTCCCGAGGATAAACTTAAAGAATTTGTAGGACATACACATATACAAGTAGTCGCAGGTTTCTGCTTAGGGATTATTGTAACTTTAATTTATTTTTGTTTGTAATTTCAGAAAATTCATGTTAAAATCAAATTGTCCCTAATATTTAGGGTTGGTCAAAATAGGTTTTAAGATTTTGTAAGGAGAGAAATATGCGTACAAAAGAACTAACTATTTCCAAAGATTTTACTATGGTACCTGATGCAGTTGCAGAGCTTGTTCAGACAGCGTGTAGGTTCGAGAGTAGCAGTTATGCTATTGCAGATGAAAAGAGGATTAATCTTAAAAGCATAATGGGCGTTATGTCTCTCGTGGCTGTAAAAAGTAATGAGCTTGTAATTGAGATTGAGGGAGCAGATGAGGACGATGCTATTACAAGTTTAGCAGGTTTTTGGATGTAATTTTGCTTGCTTAATTTTGCTAATATTTAAAGGAGCTGTGAGCTGTCGGCTTAATGGATGAAAGTCTGTTAAGGGGCAGCTCTATGTTTGTATATAAGGAAATTTAAATAGGATTATAAAAGTGTTGTTATGACTGAAAAATAATAAAATACTTTGGCTGAATGTTGGAGGAAGGTATGGCTGTTAGGTATATTATAGGCGGTACGGGAAGAGGAAAGTCGGAATACTGTTTTCGTAAAATAGTGGAAGAGGCTGAAAAACATCCGAACAAAAATTATTTTGTAATAGTTCCTGAGCAGTTTACTTTGCAGACTCAAAAAGACTTGGTATATTTTAGTAAAAATAAAGCAATAATGAATATAGATGTGCTTTCTTTTATGCGGCTTGCTTACAGAATATTTGAGGAGCTGAATGTAAAAGAAAGGCTTATACTTGAAGATACCGGTAAAAATATGGTAATAAGAAGGCTCTTAGGCAGCTTAAAGAAGGAACTTAGATTTTATCGTAATGCAGTAGGAAAACAGGGTTTTACCGAGGATTTAAAATCTCTTTTAAGTGAGCTTATGCAATATGGGATTGCACCGGATAAACTGGAAGAAATAGAAAAGAAAACTTCATCACAAATATTGGCAGCCAAACTGCATGATACCTGTCTTATTTATAGGGCTTTTAATGATTATAAAAAAGAAAAATATATTTGTGCAGAGCAGATTTTAGATGTGTTGGCAGGGGAAATAAGTAAATCTAAACTTTTAGAAAATGCCGTTATCTGTTTTGACGGATTTACGGGATTTACGCCTATACAGCTAAAAGTTATAGACTTATTGTTAAATAAGGCTGAAAACCTTTATTTTACGCTTACAATTACTAAAAAAGATTATGACAGTGAAGCTGATGAAAAGTTCAGGCTGTTTTATATGAGTAAGGATACCATAAAAAAAATAAACAAACTTGCAGAAAAAAGGGGAGTTAAAGTCTGTGAGGCGGAAGAGGTAAATTTTAATGGAAAGCCTGAAACACTGGATGTACTTGAACGCAGGATATTCAGGTATCCTATAAAAATAATTGAACCTGAGAAAAATACTATAAATATCAAAATATGTAAAAATCCAAAGGATGAGGCAGAAAGACTTATACCGATAATTATGTCGCTTATTAAGGATGAGGGTTTTCGTTACAAAGATATTGCGGTAGTTACAGGTGATTTGGAAGAATATGGGAAAATGGTAGCAGACATTTTGTTAAAGGAAGGTCTGCCCTGTTTTTTAGACAGTAAAAAAACAATCTCTGATAATCCGTTTGTAGAATATATTAAGGCATCTATTCTTATAGTAGAGGAAAATTTTTCTTATGATGCAGTAATGAGATATCTGCGTAGCGGTTTTAGTGGTATAGATACCGAATCTGCCGACATATTTGAAAATTATATTTTAAGAAGAGGAATAAAGGGATATAAAAAATATCAGAAAAGCTTTATAACAAAAGAAGATTCTGACGAAGAAAAAATAGCCGACAATATAAGAAATATAATTTTTAATAATTTTAAGCCGTTGTATGATATATTAAAATCAAAAAAAGCAAAAACAACTGATTTTGTAAGAGCCTTATACGAATTTATATCGGTTTCGGAAAGTGAAGTAAGACTTATGAAGTTAAGTGCCGAGTTTGAAGCAAAAGGCAAAATGATAGCATCTAAAGAGTATGCAGGTTGTTATAAAATAGTTATGTCGGTTTTTCAGAAAATGTATGAGCTTTTGGGAGACGAAAAGCTTGGCATAGAAGAGTTCAGAACTATACTGGAGTCAGGCTTTTCAGAAGGGAAAGCAGGTTTTATACCGCCGGGACTTGACAGGATAGTTATTGGAGATATAGAGCGAACCAGACTTAAAGATATAAAGGTGCTTTTTTGTCTTGGTTTTAATGAAGGAAAAGTTATAAAGTCAGGTCAGACGCACGGAATTATAACCGATGCGGAGAAGGAAAAACTTAAAGAGAATCTGAATGTGGAACTTGCACCGACAGCAAAGGAGAGGGCTTTTAGGGAGCAGTTTTATATTTATATGCTGTTTTCAAAGCCGACAAAAAGGCTTTATGTTTCATATAGTAGTGCCGATATGGAAGGTAAGCCTCTTAAACCGTCACATTTTACAGACAGGTTAAGACTTATGTTTAAGGAAGGAAGTTTAGAAAAATCAGTAACTGAAAATACCATAAAAGATGAAATACGAAAAGACGGCGGTTTGGGGCTTATACTAAAAGCAATCAAGAATGGAGATTTAGCAGATGATAATGTTGTAAGCCTGATAAAATATTATCAAAGCCACTATGATGACAGATATGAAAAAATAATAGCGGGAGCACTTCCGAGAGTGCATGGGAGCAGTTTAGAGGCGACCGTAGCAAAGGAATTATATGGTGAGTTAAAGGGAAGTGTGACAAGGCTTGAACTCTTTAGTGCTTGTGCTTATGCCCATTTTATAAAGCATGGTCTTAAACTTAAAGAAAGAAAAGAATTTGAATTAAGGCCTATGGATAACGGAAATATATTGCATGAGGTGCTTGAGAGATTTGCTAAAAAAGTATTAAAAAGAAAAGAGAGTTTTGTTTCTATTTCGGAGCAGACAATGGAGGCTATCTATTTAGAAAGTCTTGCAGAAACGTTCAATTATGGAGATGATATATTTAATTCGTCATTTAGGAATAACTATCAGCTTGAAAGACTTAAAAGGATTACAGGCAGGGCTGTAAGGACAGTTATTTCGCAGCTTAGGTCGGGGTCATTTTCACCTATAGGAATTGAAGCGGAATTTATAAGCGGGGGTTTTAAGGGAAGGATAGACAGGATTGATTCCGTGCTTTCGGATTATTTGCCGGATGGAAGTTTGCTTACAGAAAGTATGCAATATAAAGGCTTTGATAAAGCCGAGTACATAAGAATAATTGATTATAAGTCGGGAAGTAAGAGTTTGGATTTGGACAGGGCTTATTATGGGCTTGATTTACAGTTGTTTACTTATCTTGACTATGTAAGAAAAGAATTGCCTAAGACAGACGGACATAAAAACAATTTGATTATTCCGGCGGGAGCATATTATTTTCATATAGATGATCCGGTCATAGATTTTGGCAGGGGGGAAGATGCTATTTTAAAAAGCTTGAGGCTTGAAGGGATGACACTTGAAGGAAAACACCATATCAGCCTAATTGATAAATATATGGTAAGTAAGGAGGGGCTTATAGCCGGAGCTGATTCCAATGTAATAAAGCTTAAAACAAAAAAAGACGGAGAGCCGAGTAGCCTTACAAAGCTTTATAGCAGTGATGAAATAAACAGCCTTATAGATAATTCGTATATTGAGACGGAAAAATTTAAGAATGAAATATTAAAAGGAAAGATTACACCTACACCTTACAGGCTTAAAAATGAAAAAGGCTGTGACTATTGCGAATATAAAGGGCTTTGCGGTTTTGACTTAAATCTTTCCGGCTATGATTATAATAGAATGAAACCGATAGATAAAAAGAAGTTTTTTGAAGAACTTAATAATAAGCTGAAGGGAGATGATAAAAATGAACTGGACTGATGAGCAGTTGGAGGTAATAGCATACAGAGGGGGCAACCTTTTAGTTTCTGCTGCCGCCGGTTCAGGTAAGACAGCAGTTCTTATAGAAAGAATTATGGGGAGGCTGTTGGATGAAACTGCACCAATTGGAATTGATGAATTTTTAGTTGTTACTTTTACAAGAGATGCAGCTAGAGAAATGAAGGAAAGAATAGGGGTGGCTATTTCAAGAAAGCTTGAAGAAGAAGTGAATAAAAATCCCAATTCCAAAACTTCCATGTGGCTGATGAAACAGTCAGCCTTGCTTTCGCAGGCACAGATGAGTACCATTGACAGTTTCTGTAAAAGGGTTGTTATGGAAAATTTTAAAGAAGCTGAAATTGACCCCGGTGTTAGGACAATGGATGAAACCGAAGGTATAATAATTAAAAAAAAGGTAATTGAAGAGCTTCTTGAAGCGGAGTATGAAAAAAAAGATGCTGAATTTATAAATTTTGTAGAATATTTTGTAAGAGGCAAGTCAGATAAGATACTTGAGGACTTAATTTTACAGCTATACCGTTTTTCAGAAAGTCTACCCGATAAAGAAAAATGGTTTGATACTGAAATTTCTAAAATGGATGAGCCGTTTATCGGCTCGGAACTTGAAAGTAAAATATTTGAACAATGTATACAAATAATAAAAGAGTTAAAAAAGGAAGCAAAAAGCTTTGTAGAAATTACAAAAAGCTCAGAAGGACCTAGCCAATATGAGGATACAGGCAATTTGGATGTGGAACTTTTTAGCGGGCTTTTGGAAGCAAAAAGCTTTGAAGAATTATCGGAGTTTATTAAAAATGCCGGTTTTGTAAGACTTTCTACAAAGAAGGCTGCAAATGTAGATGAAGGAAAAAAAGAACGGGCAAAATCTTTAAGAGATGCTTATAAGGATGAATTTAACAAATTAAAGGAAGATTTTTTTGCTGAAAGCATAGAAGAGATAGAAATTTCAAAAAAAGTCACGGACAGAGTATTAAAAGAACTGATAAGACTTGTAAGAGAGTTTGACAAGGCTTATGCCGATGAAAAGAAAAAAAGAAATGTGCTAGATATTTCAGATTGGGCTAAAATTGCCCTCAAAGTGTTGATTGATAACGATAAACCTTCTCTTGCAGCAAAGGCTTATAGGGAACAGTTTGCAGAAATAATGATTGATGAGTATCAGGATTCAAATTTTTTGCAGGAGAAAATTTTAACTTCCATTGCAAGGGAGAAAGATGGGGAATCAAACCTGTTTATGGTAGGGGATGTAAAGCAAAGTATATATAAATTCAGGCAGGCAAAACCTGAGCTATTTATGGAAAAGCTTAAAAAATATGCAGAAAATGAGGGAGGTAAAAGGATAGACCTTAACAAAAATTTTAGAAGCAGTCATGAGGTAATAAAAGCAGCCAATGCCGTATTTGAAAAAGTAATGACAGAGGGCTTGGGTGGCATAGCTTATGACGAAGATGCGGAGCTTAAAAAATTCAGGAAAAATTGCCCTGAAGATGAAAGCAATAAGACAGAAGTTTTGATTTTTGACAAAAGTGTTGAAGTACCTAAAACACAGGAGAAATTTAGTGCTGAAACAAAGAAACTGCTTAAACAGGGGGAAATTGAGCTTGAAGCTTATATGATAGCTGCCAGAATAAAAGGACTGATGGAAAATAAGTCAGGTAAAAAGTTTAGATACAGTGATATTGCTATACTGCTTAGGACAAATGTTGAATGGGCGGAAAGTTTTAGGAGGATATTTATTTCTGAGGACATACCGGCTGTCTGTGAATCAGGTGTAGGATATTTTTCCGCTTGGGAAGTGCAGGTAATGTTGTCACTTTTAAAAATCCTTGATAATCCTCGTCAGGATTTGCCTTTGGGTACGGTTTTGCTTTCACCTATAGGGGGATTTGATGAGGAAGAGTTGGCAAAACTTCGCATCAGAGCAGGAAGGGATGTGGACTTGTGGACAGCACTTTGCATGTCGGATGATGAGAAAGCGGTTAATTTTTTAAGGTGGGTGAATGAAAAAAGAGCTGAGATGATATTTACGCCGGTACATGAATTTATAAGAGAGCTTTGCAGGGAAAAAAATTTTTATAATTATGTGAGTGCTATGCCTTCCGGAGAAACAAGGGCTACAAATCTTGATATGCTTGTGGAAAAAGCAAGAGCTTATGAGGCTACCTCTTTACATGGGGTGGTACATTTTGTAAGATATATAAATAAACTGCAAAAATATGAATTAGATTTTGGCGAGGCGGGTACAGGTGTGGTTGACGCTGTAAGAATTATGTCAATTCATAAAAGCAAGGGCTTGCAATATCCTGTAGTATTTGTATGCGGTATGGCAAAAAGTATGAATAATCAGGATTCAAGAGCAAATTTGGTAATTCATACCGATGTAGGGCTTGGAATTGATTATTTTAATATAAAAACAAGAGAAAAGAAAAGTACCTTACTTAAAAAAATGTTGGCAAGAAAACTAAGACTTGAAAATGTAGCAGAGGAAATAAGGCTTCTTTATGTGGCTATGACAAGAGCGGAAGATAAATTGATACTTACGGCAGGTTTAGAAGATGTATACAATAAACTTGAAACATGGAGAAATGATGAACAAAACTATCTTTCACTGTCAAAGGCAAATTCACTTATAGACTTTACAATGCCTGCACTGCTAAAAGAAGAAAATGAGGACAAATTTACTCTTATTATAAGCAGTATTAAGGAACTCCTTAAAGTTAAGATAGATGAAATGGCAAAGAAGAAAGTAGTAGAAAAGGATATTACAAAACTTATTGCAGCTCTTCCCGAGCCTGATAATTATAAAGAAATAAAAAAGATTATAACGGATGATAAGGAATACCTATATCCATTTAAGGAAGCAGTGGAACTAAAAAGTAAAATGACAGTTTCTGAGATAAAGAGGCTTCATTTAGAAGAGGAAGAGAGCGGGGAAATACTGCAAGAGATAAAATCTGAAAAAGAGGCTTATTTTGAGCCTTATATTCCGGAATTTATGTTAGAAGAACCTAAAGAAGTTAAGGGGGCCATACGAGGCACGCTTTATCATCTGGTACTAAAGAGTTTGGATTTTAGTAAAAAATATGACGAAACGAAATTTAGGGAATATCTGTCAAATATTGCCTTTGATAAAAAAATAACAAATGAAGAAGTAAAAAGCATAGACTTAAAGCAGTTTGTGAATTTTTTTGACAGTAGCCTTTATAAAAGAATGAAACAGGCTTTTATAAATGAGAAACTTTTTAGAGAAACACCGTTTGTAATAGGTATAGACAAAGAAGTTGCCGGCGAAACTGAAATGGTACTGGTTCAGGGGATTATAGATGCTTGGTTTATGGAGGATGACAATGTAATTCTTATGGACTACAAAACAGACAGAGTTTTCGGCAAGCAGGGTGAGGAGGAGTTAATAAAGAGATATAAAGTACAGCTTGATAATTACGCTGAGGCATTAAGAAGAATAACAGGCAAAGTACCGAAAGAGAAGATTATATACTCGTTTACACTTGGAAAAGAAATTTTGATAGAGGATTAAGAAAGAAGATTAAGAAAGAGGGAAGGTATGGCGACTTACTCAGGTTTTGCAGAGGTATATGATAAATTTATGGACAATGTTCCTTATGATGAATGGACAGGATATCTTGTAAGCTTACTTAAAGAAAATGGGGTAAAAGACGGGATTGTAGCAGAGCTTGGCTGTGGTACCGGAAATGTCACAGGTAGACTAAAGGCGGCAGGATATGATATGATAGGTATAGACAACTCGCCTGAAATGCTCCAGATTGCGTCAGAAAAGGACAGAGAGATACTTTATCTTTGTCAGGACATGAGAGAGTTTGAACTCTACGGTACAGCAGCTGCCTTTGTTTGTATTTGTGACGGAATAAATTATATTTTAGAGAAAACTGAACTTGTAAAAGTTTTTAAGCTGGTCAATAATTATCTTGACACAAATGGGATATTTATTTTTGACTTGAATACCATCTATAAGTATGAGAATCTTTTGGGAGATAATGTTATAGCTGAAAATCGTGATAATATGAGCTTTATTTGGGAAAATTATTATGATAATGAAGAAAGAATCAACGAGTATGATTTGACTGTTTATTTAGAAGATGATGAAGATGAAAAGGGAAGATTTTTTAGGTTTGATGAAATTCACTACCAAAAAGGGTACACTATAGAAGAAATAAAAGAGGCCTTAGATGAGGCGGGGTTAGAATTTGTAGCTGTTTATGAGGCATTTTCTAAAGATATGCCTAAAGATGAGAGTGAAAGACTTTATTTTATAGCGAGAGAGAAATATCAGGAAGGAAAAACATATAGGTAGATTTATGAAGGATTATGTGATAAGAGCAGTTGCCGCAGAAGGTGAGGTAAGAGCCTTTGCCTGTACGACTAAAAACTTAGTAGAAAAAGCAAGACTTCATCATGACAGTATGCCCGTTGTAACGGCAGCACTTGGAAGGCTGCTTTCGGCAGGCTCTATGATGGGGCTTATGATGAAGGGGGAAGATGATAAACTGACACTTCAGATTAAAGGAGACGGACCGATAGGCGGCATTGTGGTAACTGCCGATTCTAAGGCAAGAGTTAAGGGGTATGCTTTTAATCCTGATGTGGATATTCCCCTTAAAGCAGAGGGAAAGCTTGATGTAGGTAAAGCTATAGGAAACGGTGAACTTACGGTAATAAGGGATTTGGGTTTAAAAGAGCCTTATGTAGGCAGAACTGGACTTATTTCAGGTGAAATAGCGGAAGATCTGACTTATTATTATGCTTCAAGCGAACAAGTACCGAGTGTGGTAGCTTTAGGCGTACTTGTAGAAAGAGATTACAGTGTAAAAAGAGCAGGGGGCTTTATTATACAGCTTATGCCGGGAGCAAGTGAGGCTACTATAGATGCGATAGAGAAAAAAATACCTATGGTAACTTCTGTAACGGGAATGCTTGATGAAGATATGACACCGGAGGAGATACTTACCTTTATACTTGAAGATTTAGGTGTTGAGATTACAGATAAGGTAGAAACTTCTTTTGTTTGTGATTGCAATAAAGAAAGAGTGGAACAGGTACTTCTTAGTATTGGAGAACAGGAACTGAATGCACTTTATGAAGAGGCAAAGCCGGTAGAATTATGCTGTCAGTTTTGTGGAAAGAAGTATGAATTTACTACAAAAGAAATTAAGGAATTGCTAAAAAGTGGGAAATAGGTAAGAAAATTAACATATTTCAGACAAATTTAGATGTTAACTTTAAATAAGTTTATAAATGTATTGAAGGGAGATTTACATGAAAAATAAAGTTTTAGCCTTAATGCTTGCAGGAACTCTTGCGTTTGGAAGCTTTGTGTGTTTAACGCCGAGAGAAGAAGCAAAGGCGGCTATAGCATTTTTATTTGATAAAAATAGTCCGAATAATATGCTTACCCTAAAAAAGAAAAAAGAAATTTTTATAGGACAGGGAAGTTTAGATATTGACTATAGTATCGGCGGCAGGACATCGGGAGTAAAAGGAAGTTGGAAATCATCCAACAAAAATGTAGCAACCGTATCAGATGAAGGAGTAGTTAATGCAAAGAAACCCGGCACTGCTATAATAAGTTTCAGCTATAAGGTAAATAAAAAACTGATTACCATTAAGTGTAAGTTAATTGTAAATAGCGGGGTAAACAGTTTATCTATATCAGGTACGGGAAAATTTGACGGAACTATGAATACAGACTCTATTATACAGTTTAAGGCTACTGCAAAATCGGGAGAAAATGAAGTAAAAATAGCTCCGGGAAGAAAACTTACTTATGGAATATTTTATGAGTTATTTGCAGATGAGGCTTGTACTATAAAAACATCTCCTTTAATAGCAACTATAACATCTTCAGGATTTATGGCGGCAGGTTCTAATATGGCTAAGGTATATGTAAGAGCTTCGGTAAAAAACAGCAGAATGGCAAATGACGGAATACACAGTAATGTAATAGGAGTGGATATAAAAGACAGACTTCAGGTTCCTACTCAGGCTGCTGTTAAAGAAATAGTTGTTGAAAATATGGAAGCACCTCTTGCCACTCTTAGTGACAGCGGAATGAAAGCGGAGGTAAGATATAAACTTTTAGACCAATATGGAAATGATGTTACCGGAGATATAAGATTTGCCGGTAAATGCAGTGCTTTATGGGAGGGTAACAAGCCTGTAAAGCTGATAGCTGACGGAAAGTTTCTTATAGATTTAGAACCGAACCAAACAGTGGGTTATGTTGGAAAATTAAATATAACTTATGGCGGTTCGGGTTCTATCAGTAAGGAAGTACAAATAAAGATTGGAAGCCCAAGCTATATTAAAGATATTCAGATTATGGGCATATACAAGCGTACCTTAACCGGCTATGTAAAGGTAATGGACAGTAATACATTTTTGACCAAAGGAACGGTCATTAATTCGTTTGGCGGAAACTCTGCATTAAATACAGTACCTGAATCATATTATGTGCTTGTAAGGGCGAAGGATAATTATGGAAACAGTATTTATAATGCAGGTATTCCACAGAGTAAGATTTCTCTTGTAATTTCCGGTAATGTAGGGTTGGCACTTGAGAATGTAGACGGCAAGATACAGACTATGTCACCGATTACTGTAGACGGAGAAACTTTTCTTACATATCCTCTTAAAGCGGGAGTGCTTTCTACGGGAAATATAAATATAAGAGCGGTAACGGCAGGCAATTCTGCAAGCCATGCTATGGATTCAAAGGTGACTGACGGAGGAAGTGTCGGTTCTCTTATGATTGCGGGAGAAGGAGTTGTCGGAAAAGAAAGTTTGATTAGTTATATACTGACAAATACATCTAATGTGCAGCTTACAAAGTACGAAGAGGTAATTTCCGCTCTTGGATTAAATGACAATGGTGCGGGAAAAGTATTTATAATGCCGGGTTCAAATATCATAAGTTCAAATTATGGTTCGTATTTTTATATTAGTAAAAATATTTCAACAGGACTTGCAGAGCTTTATTATGTACCTTCAGGAGCGGCACTCTTAAACGGTACGGAAACAAATATTGAAACTATTACAGTTCTTAAAGGAACTAATGCTCAGAAAGATTACGCACTTAAAGTAACAAGGACAAAATAGTAATATAACAACAGCAGGAGTTTTAAATGGAAAATTTTATAGCGGAGTTAAAGAAGATTGTAACAGAGTTAAAAGTGAATATCTTTAATTTGCTTCGTTGGTGTATATTTGCCACATTGGTAGGTCTTTTTGTAGGAGGCATCAGTGTGGCATTTTCCGCACTTGACAGCAGGGCAAATAATCTTTTAAAAACACATCCCGGTGTACTATTCGGATTGCCGATTGCAGGTTTGGTGATAGTGTATTTATATCGTTTTGCAGGAGTATATAAATCAAAAGGTACGAATTTAGTTATAAGCACAATTCAGGCAAAATCAGAATTGCCTGTAGTTATGGCTCCGCTTATATTTGCATCTACCATTATCACCCATGCTTTTGGTGGTTCGGTAGGCAGGGAAGGAGCGGCATTGCAGCTTGGAAGTGCGGCGGCGGCGGGGATCAATAAAATTAAATGGCTAAAGTTAAGTGCAGAAGAAAAGCGTATGATTATTATGTGCGGTATGAGTGCAGCTTTTTCGGCAATTTTTGGAACACCTATAGCTGCGGTTTTCTTTCCCATGGAAGTTGCAAGTGTAGGTATAATACAGTATTCTGCTATGTTTCCTTGCTTTGTATCAGCGGTAACAGCCGGTTGGCTTGCCCATTTATACGGACTTGAAAAAGAACATTTGGGCGGGGTTGTAGATGTGGGGCTTGATTTGGAAGTGGTATGGAAGGTGGCAATCCTTGCTATTATATGCGGACTTTTAAGCATAATATTTTGCCTTTTATTAAAAAAAGTGGAGGTAACATTTTCTAAATTTTTTAAAAATCATTATATACGAATTTTTGCAGGCGGTATAATTTTTATAGCGGTAAATATCTTGCTTGGAACAACTGATTTTTTGGGGGCAGGTATGTCCGTTATAGAAAGGGCGGTGGAAGGTGAGATTGTATGGTATGCTTTTTTAATGAAAATGCTTCTTACGGCACTTTGTATAGGTGCCGGCTATAAGGGTGGTGAAATCGTACCTTCGCTTTTCATAGGGGCAACCTTTGGCAATCTATTTGCACATCTTTTTGGCTTGCCACTTTCTCTTGCCGTAGCTTGTGGAATGGCAGCCTTATTTGTGGGAGTTACAAACTGCCCTATAGCCTCTTTACTTATAATTTCGGAATTATTCGGATTTAAGGAGGGCAGTATATATTTCTTACTGGCTATTACCATCAGTTACATAATGTCAGGCTATTTCGGACTTTACTCAGAGCAGAATATTATATATTCAAAGTTTAGGACTAAATATATAAATAGGAAGGCAGGAGCTTATGAGGCGGAGCTGGAGAAAGGGCAGGGGAGGAGTTAAGAACTAATGTTCGATAAAATCTTGCAAATGGGCATTTAATCTGCTATACTTAAACTTATTTAGGGCTTAGGATGGTATAATAATTTATGAGTGAAAATTATGACGGAAGTCAGATAGTTATATTAGAAGGACTTGAGGCTGTTAGGAAACGCCCGGGTATGTATATAGGAAGTACAGGTACAAGAGGACTTCACCACCTTATATGGGAAATCCTTGACAACGGTATAGATGAGCATCTTGCAGGTTTTTGCTTGCAGGTAGACATTACCATAAGAAGTGATGGCGGTATTACCATAAGAGATTATGGAAGAGGTGTACCTGTAGACATCCATCCAACCAAGAAGATACCTACGGAAAGAGTAGTGTATACAGTTTTACACGCAGGCGGTAAGTTCTCAGGTGGAGCTTATAAGGTGTCAGGCGGACTTCATGGAGTGGGTGCTTCTGTAGTAAATGCCCTTTCCACCAAAATGATAGTTGAAATAAGAAGAGAAGGCAATGTTTATGTGGATGAGTATGAAAACGGCGGACATCCTGTAACCACCCTTGTTAAAGGCGAGCTTCCTGTTGTTAAAACCTGCAAAAAGTCTGACAGAGGAACAAGCGTTACCTTTTACCCTGATGATACTATCTTTGAAACTATTGAATTTAAGGCTGATATTATTAAGAAAAAACTTAAAGAAACAGCTTTTTTAAATAAAGGACTTAAACTAAACTTTAAGGATGAAATTACCGGCGAAGAAAAGACTTACGAAGAAAAAGACGGAATTAAAAGCTATGTAAAATACATCAACCGTGAAACGGAAGTAATTCATGACGAGGTTGTATATGTAGATGGCGAGTCAGGTGATATAGAGGTTGAAGTAGCATTTCAATACACCAACGGTTTTTCGGAGCAGATAAATGCCTATTGTAACCGTATAAATGTAGTGGATGGCGGGACTTTGGTTACGGGCTTTAAGACTGCACTTACAAGGGTTATGAATCAGTATGCGAGAGAACTTGGATATCTTAAAGGCAAAGATGATAATTTTGACGGAAAAGATATAAGAAACGGTATAGTTACAATTATTTCAATCAAGCACCCTGACCCGCAGTTTGAAGGGCAGACCAAAACAAAGCTTGGCAATACTGATGCCAAAACAGCGGTAGAAGATGTAGTATCTAAAGAAATCGTAAGATATTTTGATAAAAATATAGAGGTGCTTAAATCCGTTCTTGACCTTGCACAAAAGTCTTATAATGCAAGAACTGCCGGAGATAAGGCAAGAAATGCCGTACTTAAAAGCTTAAATGACTTTGATGTAAAGAGTAAGCTTGCTTCCTGCTCGTCTAAGAATGCAGCAGAATGTGAAATTTACCTTGTGGAGGGAGATTCGGCAGGCGGTACGGTTAAGACAGCCAGAAACCGTAAGACTCAGGCTGTACTTCCGCTTCGAGGTAAAATCTTAAATGTGGAAAAGGCGGCACTTGAGAAAATACTTGTAAATAATGAGATTAAGTCAATGATAGCTACCTTTGGCTGCGGTATAGGAGATGAATTTGATATAACTAAGCTTCGCTATGATAAGATTATTATTCTTACCGATGCTGATGTGGACGGTGCTCATATAAGTACTCTTTTGCTTACATTTTTCTATAGGTTTATGCCTGACCTTATTAAAGAGGGCAAGATATACAGAGGACTTCCACCACTATATAAGGTGGACTATGAGGAAAGCGGAGAGAAAGTCTTAGAAGAGAAAAAGCTTGGGGAAGGACAGCTTGATATATTCCAGCTTGGAGTAGAGGATAAGCTTTCTGAAAAACAGTCTGAGGCTAAGTCCGGCAAGAAGAAAAAGAAGTCTGAATATATTTTCAATGACTATGAGCTTGAAAAATTTAAGAAGAATAAAAATCGTAAAATCCTTGAAATACAGCGTTACAAAGGTCTTGGAGAAATGGATGCAGGTCAGCTTTGGGAAACAACCTTAGATCCTAAGACACGCTCACTTGCAAGGATAGATATAAGTGATACAGTTGAAGCGGATGAGGTTACAAGTCTGCTTATGAGCAGTGTAGTTCCTCCAAGACGGGAATTTATTATGAATGAAGCGAAATATGCGAAGGTGGATATATAATAAAAAATTGTGGATATTCAAGAGCAATTTATAGGAAGTGGAAAGTATGGTAACAGAAGAAAACATTATAATTCAGGATTTCTCTGAGGAAATGAAAAATTCCTACAGAGATTATTCAGTAAGCGTAATTATCTCAAGAGCCTTACCTGATGTAAGAGACGGTCTTAAACCGGTTCAAAGAAGAATCCTTTATGCGATGAATGAGCTGGGGCTTGCACCGGATAAACAGCATAGGAAATCAGCCCGTATAGTCGGAGATACCATGGGTAAATATCATCCGCATGGTGATTCTTCTATTTATGATGCCCTTGTGCATATGGCTGAGGAATGGTCTATGTCAGTGCCTTTGGTTGACGGACATGGAAACTTTGGCTCTATAGACGGCGATCCGGCAGCGGCTATGCGTTACACGGAGGCAAGGCTTTCAAAATGTGCAATGAACCTGCTTACAGGGCTTGATAAGAATCTTGTTGACTTCGTGCCAAACTTTGACGAGCGTGAAAAAGAGCCTGTTATACTTCCTGCGAAGTTCCCATTTCTTCTGATAAACGGAACTACAGGAATAGCTGTAGGTATGGCTACCAATATACCTCCACACAATCCGGGTGAGATTATAAAGGGAGCAATAGCCCTCCTTGACAATCCTGAACTTACCACCGAAAAGCTGATGAAATACATACCGGGACCTGATTTTCCGACCGGCGGCATTATAGCTAATGCAGACGAGATTGCAGGTATTTATGAAAATGGTGAGGGCAGGCTTCGTGTAAGAGGTAAGTACATAATAGAAGACGGTGAATACGGTAAGAAAAATATAGTTATAACTGAAATTCCTTTTACATCTACAGGCAACAAGTCAAGGCTTGTAGAAAGCCTTGTAAACCTTATGAAAGATAAGGTGTTTGATGAAATAGCGGATGTAAGGGATGAATCTTCATCAGATGTGCGTATAGTGGTAGAGGTTAAGAAGGGAAGAAATGTAGAAAACCTCCTTAACGGAATATTTAAGAAAACTCCTTTGGAGGATACCTATTCGGTAAATATGCTTGCAGTAAGGGATAAACAGCCTAAGGTATTTTCACTAAAAGGTATCTTAGAAGAATTTTTAGGATTTGAAGAAGAACTTTATATAAGAGAATACACTTATTTACTGGAAAAGGCAAAATCAAGAGCAGAGGTTGTAGAAGGTCTTATAAAGGCTGTAGATGTAATTGATCTTATTATAGAGGTGCTAAGAGGTTCAGAGTCTGTAAAACAGGCAAAGGACTGCCTTGTAAACGGTAATATAACAGAAATAAAGTTTAAGAGTGAGACATCAAAAAAGGCGGCGAAGGAGTTTGACTTTACCGAGCCACAGGCTGATGCAATACTTGCTATGCCGCTTAGTAGGCTTATAGGGCTTGAAGTCTTAAAGCTTTCGTTAGAGGCGAAAAACCTTAAAAAGAATATTGAAGAATATAATAAAATATTATCCGATAAAACAGAGCTTCATAGGGTAATAAAGACTGATTTAAAGGCAAATGTAAAGAACTTTGAAAAGCCGAGGCGTACAGAGCTTTTAAATGAAGAAAAACAGGTCTATGTGGAAGAAGTAAAAGAAGAGGATGTATATGTACTTATAGACCGCTTCGGCTATGCTAAGAGTGTGGATGTAAGCAGTATTTCAAAGGCAAATGAAGAGGCTCTTAACGAGTATCCTACTAAAATTTTGATGAAAAATACTGACAGAATTTGCATATTTACCGCAAACGGTAATATGTATCAGATAAAGGCTAAAGATATACCTAAGGTAAGATTTAGGGACAAGGGAATTTTAATACATAATATCTCAAAAGTCGGTAAGGAAGAGATTATACTTTATACCTCTTTTGCAGAACTTTTTGAGTCTATGGTTTTCTTTGCTACCAAAAAGGGTTTTGTAAAGCTTGTTTCCGGTGTGGAATTTGATACAAACCGTTCTGTAATGCTTGCAACCAAACTTGAAGAGGGAGATGAACTTTTAAGCGTGAGGGTGTTAAGTGCGGCAGAAATACTTTCACATGACCTAAGGGTTTATATGCTTACAAAGAAAAAGCTTGGACTCTCCTACCTCCTTGATGAAGTGGTTGAAATGAAGAAAAGCGGCAGAGGAGTTAAGGGCATCAGTCTTGCCGAAGATGATGAGGTAAAAGGTGTGGTTGTCGAGATAAGTTCTACTACAGAAGTAGAATTTGATGACAACAGCTTTAAGACAGCTAAATTTAAGCTTAAAAAGAGAGCGGCTAAAGGAGATAAAATTAAATAATAAGCATGAAATTATAATATTTGGTTGTCCTATAGTAATGTTGCCTATAGTTACGGAGAGAAATCCTCTTATTACACAATATTGTTGTGCAAATATTAACTAATTTTCTTAAATAAATATAATTTATTGACATTTTGCACAAATTATGCTAGACTAACTATGTCGACAGGAGAGAGTAGGGAGACGAACAGGATTCGTAGTGAAATAGAATCAGGCATTTGGGGATGCTAACTTGGGGACGAGTATGGGAAAAGATAACAACACACGCATTTTACACATGTAAATGCCTTGTGATGTTATCTTTTTCTTTTATTTTTACCTAATAAAAGCAGAGATTATGCCGAAATATATTATAGAGCAAATTAGTTTAGATACAATCAGTTCATAAATGATTTGAAAGAGGTAACTTATGCAGATTAATATGTTAAAAGATAATGTTAAGGTGATTGAACCGGGGCTTAAAGATATAGGGAAAGAAGTTAAAAAAACAGGAAATAATGATGAAAGAGTCAGTATAGGAGAGGCGTTTAATAAAAATATCAGAACTAAGGTAATGACCTATGGTGATACGGTTAATAAGCTTAAAGAAGAAGACAGGGAGTTATCAAAATTTAAGGAGAAAGCTGAAAAAGCTATAGAAACGCTTGAATATAATGCAAAAACCGTTACCTCGGAAGTTATGAAAGAACTTGAAAAAGAAGGTGTATCAGCGGAGGATTCGGATGCGGACTTAGTTAAAAAAAGTATAGAAAATATAGTAAAAAATAGAGAAATAAGAAAAGAAAACCTTACAAAACAGGCAGAAAAACTTAGTGAAAATGCTGAACAAATTAAAAAAATTTCTTATTCGGCGGCAGGTAATGAGGCACTGGCAAGGCAGCTTGAGCGTACAGGAATGGCAGTAACAAAAGAAAATATTGAAAAACTCGCAGGTGCCGCCGAGTTTGCTAAAGAAGTTGTGGAGAATATAAATGAGTCTGCACTAAGCCGTATGATAGAGGCTGATTTGCCGGAAACAATATCAAATATTTATATGGCGGAGCATAGTGAATCTTACACAGAAATTTCCGGGATAGAAAAAAGTGAAGAAACTTGGGTTAAAATTGAAACACAGGCAGTAAATTTGCTTGAAAATAAAGGAATAACAGCAGATGAAGAAAGTCTTGGTGCTGCAAAATGGCTGTTTATTAAGGGAATGGAAATTACACCTGCAACCGTAGCCAAATATTTAAGTTTAAATGAACTAAAAGCGGAAGCGGGAAGTGCCGAAGGAATTGAAAATTTAACTACAAAGCTTGCTAAAGGGCTTTCTGAGGGTAAGGATGCTCTAAATACGGCAGTAGGAACTGCAAACACCAAAGAGGCATCTTATGTGGTAAATTATTTTAAGCATACTGCAGAGTTTACAATTACAGAAGTGACACAAAGGAGAATCCTTGAAGAAATCAGGCTGAAACTTACAGAAGAGTCGGCAGTAAATATGTTGAATAAAGGTATAAAAATAGATTTGACGGACCTTAAAGGGCTTGTTGAGAATTTAAGAAAAGAAGAGGAGAGTTATTATAAAAATCTGCTTGAAGGAGCTAAAACTTTAGAAAAAGAGGAAATTAGTAAATATCTTCAAGGGAAGGATTTGCAGGAGAATAATATTGTCAAAAAGCATACGGATCAAATCAATCTTTTAAGAAGTGTGGCATCTATTCGCTCATACGCAATTACAAGAGAATATGATTCGGATTATAAGATGGGTGCGGTTTCTGAAGTATACAAACAAGAAACGAAAATTAATCTTTCCGCATATCATGAAGCGGGGTTAGCTTATGAAAAAGGAGCAACCGAAGTTAGGGCTGATTTGGGCGACAGCCTCCGCAAAGCGTTCGGTAATATTGATGAAGTACTAAAAGAAAATAAATTAGAACTTACAGAGTTAAATAAAAAGGCGGTAAAGCTTTTAGCTTATAACAAAGCGGAAGTAAATATGGAGTCGGTAACCAAGATGAAAAGTGCATACGCACTTACCGAAGCCGCTCTAAAAGAGCTAAAGCCGGCAACTGTGGCAGGACTTATTAAGTCAGGGATTAATCCGCTTGATATGGATATGGAAGAACTCCTTAAAGCTGCTAAAGAAATAAATGAAAAAATAATTCCGAGTGATGAAAAATATAGTCGTTATTTGTATAAACTGGAAAAAGCGGGAGAAGTAAGCGAAACCGAAAGAAAAGCTTATATAGGAATTTATCGTCTGCTTAATCAGATTGAAAAGGGTGATGATGCGGCTGTGGGAAGTGTAAGCCTTACAGATAGGAGTCTCACACTTAGAAATATGCTTTCGGCTGTAAGAACAAGGAAACTTGGAGGCTTTAATGAAAAGACGGACGAGAATTTTGGCGAACTTGTAAGAGTATTTGACAATGCGGGAAAAATAGATGCTCAGATAGATACAGCCTATGCAAAACTGCTTGCAGGAGAACTTAAAGAGAGCCTGTCTGAGCCTGAAAATGCTTATTATGAGGATAAAAAAGCCGAAATGATAAGAGAATTTAATGTTGCCGATATAGAAAAATTGATAGATGAGAATGCTGAAATTACATTTTCCAATATAGCGGCACAGACAGATATTTCAAAGGGCAGGAGAAACCTTTTAGGGCTTGTGTCTGAAATGTCATCTGAGGAGAAACGCAAGGTTAATAATCTGTCATATAAATTTATAGATGAATTTGACGGAGACCGTTTTGCGGCAGAAAATGAAAAAGCTGTGACTGATGCTCTTAGCAAAAAAGTAACTAAGATAATGGAAAATGAAAAAATGACATACGATAAGCTTAACGGGATATTGGCAATAAAAAAGACAATAACACTTTCTGTTAAGAGGGAAGAAAGCAAGACTTACGATATACCGTTTATTTATGATGAGGATAAACTTGCAGATTTGTCTATAACAATAAGAAAAGGGAAGTCGGAGGCGGATAAAGGTAAGGTATTTATTGTTTTAACTACTAATGACGATAAGGTGACATCGGAGTTTAGAATAGTAAATGAGAGAATTACAGGTTATTTTAGGGCGGAATCAAGGGAAAACCTTGAAAACTTAAAAGTTCATGAGGACATACTTAAAAAAACTTTGTCGGAAATGAATATGGAAATTGGAGAAATTTCATATCATTTGTCTTTTGGGACTTCACAAATTACAAATTCTGACGATATATATAATGATAATATTAAAACTTCAGATATATACAGAACTGCAAAAACTGTGACAACACATGTATTAAAAGTTCTGGGTATCAGAGAACAGGAGATGAGAGCAGAAAATGAGAATAAATAACAATATTTCAGCACTTAGGGCAAATACCAACCTTAGCAGAGTGGACAAAAGGCTTTCAAAAAGTACGGAGCGTCTTTCATCGGGTTACAAAATAAATGCGGCATCAGATGATGCGGCAGGATTTTCGATTTCAAGAAGAATGCGTACTCAGATTAAGTCACTTGAGCGTGCATCACAAAATTCGGCAGACGGAATTTCAGTTCTCCAAACAGCTGAAGGAGCACTTAATGAAGTAAGTTCAATGTTAAGGCGTATGAAGGAACTTTCAGTACAGGCTGCCAATGACACATTTTCAGGTGAGGACAGGGACGCTATACAAAAGGAAATGAACCAGCTCTTAGCCGAAGTGGACAGAATATCGGCAGACACTGATTTTAATACAAAATCTCTCTTAAATGGAGAAGCAAGCAGAAGGTCGGTGACTAAGAATAGCGGAGTGGATGTTATTAATTCTACGGAATCGGTACCTAACGGAAAGTATAAGCTTACTGTTGAAGAAGACCCTAAAAAGGCGGTATATACAGGAGGTTCAGTTAGTGGAAGCGACTTTGGTGAAGATTCGGATATACAGGGAAGAGTTATCATTAATGGAGAAGTAATTAACATAAATAAAGGAGACAGTGTCGAAACTGTATTAAATAAGCTTAGAATAGGAGCTGAAAGAGCAGGTTTGAGTCTTGCCGGAAACGGAGGAGGTCCTTCTGCTGACGGTGAGGAACTATACGGAGGATATACAGCCGGTCCTCTTGAAGAAGGAGCAGAATTGCTTTTTGTATCTAAAGAATATGGAAGTAAGGCAAAAATAGATATAAGAATAGAAGGAATATCCGGTAGAGATAAAAACGGCAATACGGTATCGGCAGAAGAAAATGCAGATAAACTTGCAGCAGCACTCGGACTTCCAAGAAAAATGGAACCTGATGAGGTTAAAAAAGGAAGTGATGCCAAAGTCAGCCTTGATGAAGGCTTCAGCAAAACAGCTACCGTAAGAACAGACGGTGATAAGGTTATAATTAAGGATAAAGGCGGTTTTGAACTTGAACTTAAAGTAAAAGATTATACTACTGAAAATGATAAGGGCGGTGAAGTTGACCTTACTGTACTTGATGCAGGGTATATGACCTTACAGGTAGGTGCAAACACGGGAGAGAGTTTCGATGTAAGCATATCCAGAATGGATAGTGAAATACTCGGGATTAAAGGTCTTAACATAAGGACACATTCAGAAGCTAAAAAAGCTATAGCAAGGGTAGATACAGCAATAAGTAAGGTTACAGCTGAGCGTGCCAAACTGGGAGCTTATCAGAACAGACTTGAGCATACAATTCTCAGTCTTGACGAAACCACGGAAGATCTGACAAGTGCATTTTCAAGAATTATGGATACCGATATGGCAGAGGAGATGACCGAATATACCCAGCAGAAGGTACTTTCACAGGCAGGAACAAGTGTACTTGCTCAGGCTAATGAGCGTCCTAATACTGTACTTACCTTGTTGCAGAGTTAATTGGAGGTAGCTTAGTTGAAAGCTGAGTCGGTAAAAATATATACAAGAAGAATAACTTCTGCAAATAAAAGTGAGATTATTGTTATAATGTATGATATAATAGAAGAAAATCTCACTTTGGCAGAAGAGGCAATTACTAAAGGCGATAAAGAAACCTTTAGAAATGAATTAAAGCAGGCAGTTTCTTTTGTAAAGGAACTGCTTGTGAGTTTAGATATGAGTTATGAGGTAAGTAAGAATCTTGCAAGCCTTTATATCTATGTAACGAGATGCCTTAACTTTGCACTGGTGAGTGGAAAGAAGGAGGAAATAGAAGCTGCAGGGAAGGTTTTAAGAAAGCTTGGAGCGAGTTTTAAGGAAGTGGCAAAAACTGATAAGTCAGAACCGGTTATGGGAAATACACAGCAGGTTTATGCCGGTATTACATACGGTAAAGGGCTTAATTTAGATGAAACTCTTATAAATCCTACATACGAAAATAGAGGCTTTCGTGCTTAACTTATAGCTTAAATAAATATATGAAAAAAAGAAATATTGTATTATCAATTTTTTTAAGCTTGTTTTTAATGATTTTTATAATACCGGATAAAACAGTTCACATAAAGGCTGCTCCCAAATCGGGGAAGGCTTTTAAAGTGGACTCTTTTTTTGTAGAACAGGATGCTTTACAGGAAAATGTAACCGGTGGAGCAATACTTACTGTAAATTTTGATATTACAGGAGAGGACAAAAAAGCAAAATTTACTCATACGCTATATTATTCTACAGCAAAATCAGGAAGAGATTGGGTAGAAAATAAGTTAAAAAGCACAGGTGTAAGCGTTGAAGAGAAGGTAAATGTAAGAGTTCCAAACTCAGATTATTATTATTTTAAGATAATCTCTAAAAAAGGTAAGAAGAGTGTGGAGAAAATGCTTGAAATGCCGGTATATGTATCGGGAGATATATATCTTGCAGGAGCGGGCGATATGACAGAAAGTGTAAAGCAGCCTTTAGTTCAGGGCATTTCGGGAAGATATATAGACGATAAGGCACATATTAGTTGGACAGGAGCAAAAAACGGTCATTATGTTGTAGGTTTATTTAATGCCGCTACTATGGAAAAGATTGCAACTGAAAAGACTTCCGGAACTTCTTTTAGTATAGATGTTCCAAGAGGAATAGAAGATGTGGCTTATTATGTGGCAAATGTAAATAGCAATGGTAATAATGGAGATTTTGAGCTTTATTATATGCCTGACAGAAACAGTCCTAATGCTATGGTTAGGTTTCCTGTAGAAAATATAGTAAATAATGAAGAACTTTCTATAGATGTGCTTTTTACGGGAAAATGTAAAGTCGATATAACTGTAAATGATACTGTGGAAACGGATAAATCAGAGGCAAGCGGTACCTATACCGTACCTTTGCCTGAGGGAGATGTAAAAATACTTGTAAGTGTTAATGATGAGACAGGTAATATTAAAAACTATGTAAAAGAACTGAAGGTAGATACCATAAAGCCTAAGGTAGTGTTAGACAAAGTAATAGACGGTGCTGTAACAACTGAAAATACTATAGACATTACAGGTGAATGCTCAGAAGATGTAACCATTGTTATGAACGGACAGACTAAAAAGGTAAAAAAAGGAAGTTTCAGTTTTACTCAAGGACTCAGTATTGGTGAAAATGATATAAAACTTCAGGCACTGGATAAAGCAGGGAATAAAAGTAATGTAAGAGCGGTAATTACGAGAGAAACAGAGAATAAAAGGAGTTTGAAAGCAATAATTCTTGTGGGAAGTACATTTGGAATTATAATGTTTGCTTATATAATCACTTTTAGCGGATGGGTTGCAAAGAAAAGGAGAAACTGATATAGTTGACAAATTGAATCAGGGAAAGTATCCTAAAGAGATAAACCATATAAAAAACAGGAGAAGAAAATGTCAGAGAAAAAAACGTATTATATAACCACAGCTATAGCATACACATCAGGTAAACCGCATATCGGCAATACCTATGAGATTATACTTGCAGATGCAATAGCAAGATTTAAGCGTAAAGAAGGTTATGATGTAAGATTTCAGACAGGAACGGATGAACATGGACAAAAAATAGAAACAAGAGCAATAGAGGCAGGTCAGACTCCAAAGGAGTTTGTAGACAGTGTGGCAAGCGAGGTTAAACGCCTTTGGGATCTTTGTAATACTTCTTATGACAGATTTATCCGTACTACGGATGAGGATCATGAAAAAGAAGTACAAAAGATATTTAAGAAACTCTATGACAAAGGAGATATATATAAGGGTGCTTATAAGGGAATGTACTGTACGGAATGTGAGGCATTTTATACCACTTCACAACTTTCAGACGGAAAATGCCCTGAGTGTCATGGGGAAGTGCATCCTGCCAAAGAAGAGGCTTACTTCTTTAAAATGAGTAAATATGCAGACAGACTTATAGAACATATAAATAACAATCCTGATTTTATAAGACCGGTTTCAAGGAAAAATGAAATGATGAACAACTTCCTGCTTCCGGGACTTCAGGATCTTTGTGTATCCAGAACTTCATTTAAATGGGGGATACCGGTTGATTTTGATCCTAAACATGTAGTCTATGTATGGCTTGATGCCCTTAACAACTATACCACCGGACTTGGCTATGATGTAAACGGAAATCATGGTGATTTATATAAAAAGTATTGGCCTGCAAATTTACATCTTATAGGAAAAGATATTATCCGTTTCCATACAATTTACTGGCCAATCTTCCTTATGGCTCTTGATGTGCCGCTTCCTAAGCAGGTATTCGGACATCCTTGGCTGTTGCAGGGTGGCGAAAAGATGAGTAAGTCTAAAGGAAATGTTATCTATGCTGATGATATGGCAACTCTTTTTGGAGTAGATGCAGTACGCTACTTTGTACTTCACGAAATGCCTTATGAAAATGACGGTGTGATTACTTGGGAGCTTATGGCGGAGCGTTTTAACTCTGATCTTGCAAATACTCTTGGCAATCTTGTAAGCAGAACGGCAGCTATGAGTAACAAGTACTTTAGCGGAGTAATTGAGTCTACAGGAGTAGAAGAGCCTGTGGATAATGAACTTAAAGAAATGGCTACCGGCTGCCTTTCAAAGATAATAGATAAGATGAAAGAACTGCGTGCAGCCGATGCGATTACCGAGATATTTACTTTATTTAAGCGTTGCAATAAATATATAGATGAAACAGAGCCTTGGATACTTGCAAAAGATGAAGAAAAGTCTATGCGTCTTAAAGAAGTGCTTTACAATCTTTCAGAAAGTATAATGATAGGAGTTTCACTTTTGTATCCATTTATGCCGGAAACTTCCGAAAAGATAGCCAAAACTTTTAACTCTAATCTTCGTGAGTTTAGTGAACTTGAAAAATTCGGTTTACTGACAAACGGTACAAAGGTAGCAGAAAATCCTGAGATGCTTTTTGCAAGAAAAGATGTAAAAGAGGTGCTTGCTGAAACTGAAAAGATAGTAGCAAAACAAAAAGAAGAGTTTGTAAAGACAGGTGAAATAGCTATAAACAATCTCCTTAAAGCAGGTAAAATAAGTGAAACGGAGGCTAAGGCATCTCTTGACAAACTCTTAGGCAGAGAAACTAAGGCGGAAAGCTGCGAGGTAATCGACTTAGAAGCTAAGTCTGAGATAGAATTTGATGAATTTATGAAATGTCAGTTTCAGGTTGGTGAAATAATAAAATGTGAGGAAGTACCTAAGTCAAAGAAATTGCTTTGTTCTCAGGTTAAGGTAGGAAGTAAAACCCTACAGATAGTTTCAGGAATAAGGAAAAATTATAAGGCGGAAGAAATGGTCGGAAAGAAAGTAATGGTACTTACAAATCTTAAACCGGCTAAGCTTGCAGGAGTCCTGTCACAGGGAATGTTACTTTGTGCAGAAGATGCGGAGGGTAACCTTTCACTTATGACACCTGAAAATTCCATGCCAAGCGGGGCAGGTATCAGATAAAAGAGGAGAGTGAATGGCATATTTAGGACAGCCGCAAAATACAATAGCCATACTTAAAAAGTATGATTTTACATTTCAGAAAAAATTCGGTCAGAACTTTCTTATAGACACCCATGTACTTGAAAAAATAGTAGATGCGGCTGATATAGGAAAGGAGGACCTTGTACTTGAAATAGGTCCCGGCATAGGTACTGTAACTCAGTATCTATGTGAGGCGGCAAGGCAGGTTATAGCGGTAGAGATAGACAGGAAGTTAATAAAAATACTTAAAGATACCCTCTCAGCTTATGATAATGTAGAAGTTATCAATGAAGATATCTTAAAAGTGGATATAGCTAAGCTTGTAGAGGAGAAAAATGAGGGAAAGCCTATCAAGGTAGTTTCCAACCTTCCTTATTATATAACCACGCCTATAATTATGACCTTGCTTGAAAAAAGAGTGCCGGTTACGGATATGACACTTATGATGCAGGAAGAAGTTGCAAGAAGAATGCAGGCGGTACCGGGAAACAAAGATTACGGTGCACTTTCACTTGCGGTTCAATATTATTCTGTGCCGTATATAGCAGCTTTTGTACCGCAAAATTGTTTTATGCCGCGTCCCAATGTGGGAAGTGCGGTAGTCAATCTTAAATGTCATAAAAATCCGCCGGTAGAAGTTATGGACGAGGAGCTTATGTTTAAGTTAATTAAGGCTTCGTTTGCACAGCGCAGAAAAACTTTGCAAAACGGACTTGCAAATTCTGCCGAGCTTGATTTTACAAAAGAAGAAATTATCGAGGCGATACTTAAAATGCAGGAACTGCTCGGTATGAAACAAAATCCGTTAATCAGAGGAGAAACGCTTACACTTAAAGAATTTTCCTGTCTCAGCGATATATTTACAAAAAATAAAGAATAAGTGAGGTATTTAATGGAAAAAATCAAAAAAAATTGGAAAATTGTAATTATACTTTTAATTATAACAACTTTGTCTTCGCTTGCAGTAACAATATTTTTGTTAATATCCTATAAATCTGATTACAATATCGTTATCGGGGCTGATGAGTTAAATGCAGGAATTAAAAAAACACATACAATACTGATAGATCTTAGGGATAAAAAAGACTATGAAGCGGGTCATATAGACGGAGCAATTAATATGCCTTACACGGACGGCGGTATTAAAATGCTTGACTATTTAGGAGAAAAAGCGGATAAAAGCTATAAAATATATCTTATGTGTTATTATGGAAACAGATCAGGTATGGCTTTTAACCTGCTTAGGGATGAAGGTTATAAAAAATTGTACTATGTTAAATTTGGCTATGAAGAGTATGCTAATACTATGGGCAGCAGATTTAATCCTACACAGGGTGAATGTCCTTGTAAAAATTATGATTGATGTAAAGGTTGGATACTGCATTGGAATATAAAATATTTGAAACTCATGCCCATTATGATGATGAATGGTATGATGAGGATAGAGAAGAGCTGCTAAACAGGCTTTTAAATACTGATATATCTTTTATAACAAATATTGGAGCAGACATTAATACAAGTAAAAATTCAGTAAAACTTGCAGATAAATTTGAAAGAGTATTTGCAGCCATAGGAGTACATCCGGATGAAATTGGTTGTCTTGATGAGTTTACGGAAGGCGAAGGCATGGAGATACTTAGAAATTTAGCTAAGCATCCTAAGGTTGTTGCTATAGGAGAGATCGGACTTGACTATTTTGAAAGAGAGGCAGGTGAAAAAGGAGAGGCTGTAAGGGCAAGGCAGAAATATTGGTTTTTAGAGCAGTTAAGGCTTGCAAAAGAATTAAATAAGCCTTATGTTATACACAGTAGGGATGCAGCTGAAGATACTTACAATGTATTAAAAGATTTCGGTTATAACAAGGGAGTGATTCATTGTTACTCATACTCACCTGAAATGGCTGAAAGATTTGTAAAACTTGGTTTTTATATTGGAATAGGCGGAGTGGTTACCTTTAAGAATGCAAAAAAGACTAAAGAAACGGTTAAAAAAATAGGTTTGGAACATATAGTTCTTGAGACTGATTCGCCATATCTTTCTCCTGTACCTTTTAGGGGGAGCAGGAATAATTCAGGTAATATAAGCTATGTTGTGAAAGAAATTGCAGGATTATTGGGAGTCGAGGGAGAAGAAGTTATCGAAAAAACATTTAAAAATGCCGTGAAATTATATGAATTGGAGGACAAAGCTTATGTCAAATTATGTTGATATTGAATCTACATCAGGGCTTGACCAGGCAGTGAGGCAGTCGCTTAGATTTAAAACAGGGAATTTTGTATGGAGGGTGAGATTTAACATTCCATTAGACCCTAGAACAGTAAACAGCAATACTATGTATGTGACCTCATCTTCCGGTATGCTTAGAGTGAATATAAGCTATGACTCATCGAGGAATGAAGTGCAGATAGAACCTCTTGAACCTTATGCAAAAGATGAAATATATTCACTTCATATAACTAAAAAAGTTGCATCAAAAGGGCAGAAAAAACTAAAAGAAGAAGTAGAGGTGCAATTTAAGCTGTAAATGAGTTTGTATCTTGATTATGTGGGAAAAACAAATTTGGGAGGATGAATTACATGAAAACAAATCAGGCAAGTTCAAAAGGCTTTAAAAGTATTGGTGTAAAACTGAGTCTTATTATTGCTTTATTACTGTTAATTATATTAGGCTTGAAAACAGTTTATGATACAGTTAATAACTACAAAACCAATGTAACTGACAGAAGAAGTATAGAACTTGAAGGCACTAGAAAATTGTCTGAAAAAGTTGAGAAGCAGTTTGCTTCAGCTTATCAGGCAGCAGTAGGTATTGATGCGGCAGTTCAGTCTGAGATGAAGCACAATAAAAAGGATGAGAGAAAAAGAGAAGAAATAATTGATGCTCTAAAGGTAATACTTTCGCAAAATAGCTATATAAGCGGTGTCGGTGTATTTTTTGATCATGATGCTTTTGACGGTAAGGATTCAAAAAATATTAAGGGAGCAAACAAAAGCGGTGCTTTTGCTGTGTATGTCACCGAAAATGAGGTAAATCTCGAAGATGACCATTTTGAGAGTGACTGGTATACCAATGTTATAAGTACAGGTAAAACAACTATGCTTGAACCGTATGAACTTAGGGGAAGTATAACTACAACTTACGGAATGCCTATAAAATTTGAAGGTAAAATAGTAGGTGCAATAAATGTTGATATAGATTTGACAGGGTTGTCGGATGAGTTTGCGGCGGAAGAAGGCAATAGTAATAATAATTTTACAGTTTTGCTTTCGGATGAAGGAACTATTGCGGCACACTCTACAAATAAAGATTTGTTGTTAAAAAATGCACTTTCTTCTAATGCTGACCTAAAAGGACCTTTTGATGCGGCTAAATCCGGAACTGAAGCTTTGGAAGTGCAGAAATCAATAACAACAGGAAAAGAATCTCAAATTATATTTGTTCCGGTTAATGTTGAAGGCACAGGTACAAACTGGGCATTTGCAGCTATAGTTTCAATGTCGAATTTCACGAGTGATGCAGTTGTAAATATGTATTTAAATATCTTTTTAAATATTATTACAATCATAGGAATTGCGGTTTTAATATTCTTCCTTATAAAATATTATGTTTCTACTCCTATATCAGTATTGGAAAAGGCTATCGGAAAGCTTGCAAGTTACAACTTGGATACTTCTAAAGAAAGAGAGAAACTTACCAAGTATAGGGATAAACCGGATGAAATTGGTGGAATGGCTCGTTCTATAAGGATTATGGTTAATAACCTTACGGAAATTGTTTCAAATATCAATTCTCATGCACAAAATACTGCGGCTACAGCTGAAGAACTTACAGCTACGGCACAGGCAACTTCTGAAATGGCAAATGAAGTATCTATAGCAGTTACCAATATAGCAGACGGAGCTACAAGCCAAGCACAGGATACACAGAGTGCGGCAGGTTCGGTGGAAACATCTAACAGGCTTCTTAGCAAAATGATTGAAACTTTGCATGAACTTGCGGATGCAACAGAGATTATAGATAAATGCAAAGATGAGGGCAATGCTACTCTTAGAGAACTGATTAAAATATCGGATGAGAATAGAGAAATTTCAACCAAGGTCAGTCATGTTATAGATGAAACAAGTCAGGCAACTGAGAAGATATCAAGTGCATCTGAAATGATACAGTCTATTTCCGACCAAACCAACCTTCTTGCCCTTAATGCGGCTATTGAAGCGGCTAGAGCCGGTGAAGCCGGTAAGGGATTTGCAGTTGTTGCAGATGAAATTAGAAAGCTTGCTGAACAAAGTGCAGGATTTACAAATGAAATCAGAGGAGTTATTGACGAACTTAAAGTTAAGGCTGAGTCGGCAGTCAATATGATGGAAGATTCCAACAAGATGGTAGCTGAACAGAGTGAAAAAGTTGGTGAAACAAGCGACAAGTTTGAAGAGATTTCAAAGGCTGTAGAAAACTCTAAGGTAATTGTCAGTGAAATTAATAATTCTTCAAAAACTATTGAAGCTGAGAACAGTAATGTTATTAAGGTAGTAGAAAATCTTTCAGCTATAGCTGAGGAAAATGCAGCTACAACAGAAGAGGCGGCAGCAAGTGTAGATACTCAGGTTCAATCTATTGCTGATATTTCACAGGCCAGTGAGAACCTTGCAAATATTGCTATGGAACTTCAGAGTGAAGTATCTAAGTTCACATTGTAATTGTAGAAAATTTATAAAATTAAAGGTACTGTGGATAAGTCTACAGTACCTTTTTGGGGTAAAAAAAGCCTAGCCGTTTAAGCTAAGCTTTTAATTCTCCATTTAAGAGTGAATATTGATAACAGTCTGTCCATTTACCATTTATATTTACACATTCTCTATTTATGCCTTCCCGTAAAAAACCAAGTTTTTCAACAAGTCTGATTGAAGGAAAATTGTCAGTTGCAATAATGGCTTCTATTCGGTGAAGTCCTTCTTCTAAAAATAATGAGGAGACAGCACAATGTACCGCTTCAGAAGTTAGACCTAGGTTAGAAAAGTTTTCATCAATTTTATAGCCTATCTGACAGGATTTGAATACTCCTTTTTTTATGCTTTGAAAATTAATTGCACCAATCAGGTTATCCGGTGAATTTTTTAAAGAAAACCAATATCTTATGCTGTTGCCCAAAAGCATATTTTTAGAGTCAGCCCTCATAAAATTTTCCATTGCAGGGATAGAAAGAAAATGTTTTGAAATATTTGGTTCACGGATTTCAAGCCATTTGTAATTTTTTTTATAAAATTCACATATAACAGGAGCAGATTTCTGATTTAAGGCACGCAAAATAAGCCTCCTGCTTTCCAATTCAAATTTCATTATTATTTATTATCCAAAATTCTAAGTCCGAAGTTTGCCGTTTTTGCCTCTTTTACATTAAGAAAGCTGCCTTTTACAACCCTGTAAACATTACCGCCGGTAATTTCAGCGATATTAGTGCCGACAGCAATAGATTTTTCCAACATTTTTAAGAAGTTATCATAGGCGGACATATCCATAGGTAAAAGATAATCATGCCTTACATGCTCTGTTGAAAGTACGGCAAAGCCTATTTTATTAAATCTTATTCCCTGAAACAGACATATTTCAGTTGATTCGGTATTTCCCTCTGCAAAGCAGTTAAATTTTAAAAACATATACAATCCTCCTTGTGTGCATATTAACAGGTAGAAATAAATAATACGGATTTATTTTATTATACACTAAAATAAAATAAAATTAAACAAAAATCTCAGATATAAAAAATTAATGAATGAAAAAAGTTAGTTGAATCTAACTAAATAATTGTTAAAAATATAACAAATGAATGTTTTCGGAATAATATTTAGCTTAAAATTTAACTAAAAAAAGCACAAAAATATTAAAATTATATCATAATTAAACAAAGTATTTTAGGGATTAAAAATATAAAAAATTGTATTACATATCAAATTGCCGGGATTAGTTGAAATACAAAGTGTATTATTGTATACTACCGACAAGAAAAATAAAAATCTATTAAGAAAGGACAGCATGTATGAAGAAGGTATTGATTTGTAAAGAATCTGATGCTTTGGAAACCAGAGTAGCTATGGTACCTGCCGATATTAAGAAACTTATCGGAATGGGATTTTCCTTTAAGGTTGTTAGCGGAGCAGGGCTTAAATCAGGTTTTTTAGATGAGGCTTACAAAGAAGCGGGAGCTGAGATTGTAGCAAGTAATGAGGCGGGATATACTGACAGCGAGATAGTTGTGCGAATATTAAAGCCGGAGAGTACGGAGGGGTTAAAAAAAGATACTTTGCATTTAAGTTATTTGGATCCGTTTAATGAAAAGGAGTTGTTAAATAAATTTGCAAGCGATGGTATTCAGGCGGTTTCTCTTGAAATGATACCAAGAACCACTCTTGCTCAGAAGATGGATGTACAGTCATCACAGGCTTCTCTTGCAGGATATGTGGCTGTACTTAATGCAGCTGCAAAGCTTCCTAAGATTTTCCCTATGATGATGACACCGGCAGGTACTATTTCTCCTGCCAAGGTATTTATTATAGGTGTAGGAGTTGCAGGACTTCAGGCTATAGCTACGGCAAAGCGTCTCGGTGCAAGGGTAGATGCCTTTGATACAAGACCTGTGGTTGAGGAGCAGGTAAGGAGTCTGGGAGCGAACTTTGTAAAGATTGACCTCGGTGAAATGGGGCAGACCGAGCAGGGGTATGCAAAGGAGCTTACAGCTGAACAGATAGCAAAACAGCAGGAAGCACAGGCTAAGGTGTGTGAGAAGGCAAATGTGGTTATTACCACCGCCAAGGTATTTGGAAGAAAAGCACCTGTGCTTATAAAGAAGGATGTGCTTGACCGTATGCAGCCGGGGGCTATCGTAGTGGACATGGCTGTTTCAACAGGCGGTAATGTAGAAGGCTCTAAGCTTTTTGAAAATGTAGTTACCAAAAATGGAGTAACCATTATGTCAGGAGATATGCTTGAAAGGCAAGTGGCTTTTGATGCTTCTCTTATGCTTTCGGGTAATATCAGTGCATTTTTAACTCATTTCCATGATAAAGAGAAAAATGAGCTTGTAGTTAATCTTGAAGATGAGATAATGAAGGGTTGTTTATTGACTCAGAACGGAAAAATAATTCACGAGAGATTCATATAAAGAAAGGAAATACAGATTATGATAATGCTTATATTCGTATTTGTAATTGCAGGCTTTCTTGGAGTTGAGCTTATTGCAAAAGTACCTTCACAGCTTCATACACCGCTTATGTCGGGAACTAACGCAATTTCAGGTATAACTATAGTTGGTGCGATAACAGTTACAGCCCTCAATATAGAGGGACCTGTAGGTACGGCACTTGGTTTCCTTGCCATTGTATTTGCTACTATTAATGTAATTGGCGGTTACATGGTAACAGACAGAATGCTTGGTATGTTTAAGAAAAAGAAATAGTGAGGCAGAATAAGGAGGATTAAATGAACAGCATAATAATGGTTTCATATATGATAGCCTGCATCTTCTTTATCAGAGGTATCAAGCTTCTAGGTAAGGCGGAAACAGCAAGAAAAGGAAACTTTATGTCGGCGGTAGGTATGCTTATAGCAACCGTAACCGTAATGTGTGAAAAGGATGTACTTGGTTCCTGGAATAATGATATTCTAAAAAACGGATATTTTTATATAGTTTTGGCAATATTAGTTGGTGGAATTATTGGTGCTATCTGGTCAAAAAAGGTTGAAATGACAGGTATGCCTGAGCTTGTAGCTCTCTTTAACGGCTTTGGCGGTCTTTCTTCTTTACTTGTAGCTATCGCTCAGTATATGTCAACCGATGCGGCTAAAACAGATGCTTTTACAGATATTACACTAGGACTTACTATTGCCATAGGTGCAGTTGCATTTACAGGTTCGATTGTTGCCTGGGGCAAGCTTTCAGGTAAGTTATTTAAGAAACAGGTTACAATACCTGCCAAAAATTTATTAAACGGAATTTTGGTAATTGCAGGTATCGTCGGAATAATAATGTACGCATTTTTAGATGCACAGCTTGGATTTTACGGTATAATTTTAGTTACGGCTACCTATCTTATCGCAGGTATCACTTTGGTAGTGTGCATCGGCGGTGGAGATATGCCGGTTATTATTTCTTTTTTGAATGCTCTTTCAGGACTTGCAGCGGCATTTGCAGGCTTTGCTATAAATAATACGGTTCTTGTAGTATCCGGTTGTCTTGTAGGTACATCAGGACTTATTCTTACTCTTATAATGTGTAAAGCAATGAATAGAAGCTTTTACAGTCTTCTATTTGGAAGTTTTGGAGGTGGAAGTGGAAGCGGCTCTAAGGGTGATGGCAGAGAGGCGAAAGCAATTTCTACAGAAGATGCCTATATGATTCTTGAAGCAGCTAAGAATGTAGTATTTATTCCGGGTTACGGTATGGCGGTTGCACAGGCTCAACATGCTGTTAAGGAACTTACGGAAAAGCTTGAGAATAACGGTGCGGAAGTAAATTTTGCTATCCACCCTGTTGCAGGAAGAATGCCGGGACACATGAATGTACTTCTTGCAGAGGCTGATATTCCTTATGAGAAACTTAAAACAGCGGATGAAATGAACCCACAGATGCCTATGACGGATGTAGCCATAGTTATAGGTGCAAATGATGTGGTTAACCCTGCAGCCCTTGATGATGAAAGCAGTCCGATATATGGAATGCCTATCATCAATGCCCACCTTGCAAGAACAGTATTTGTGCTTAAACGCGGTAAGGGAACAGGCTTCTCAGGTATAGAGAATCCACTCTTCACCCTTGAGAATACAGTTATGATTTACGGTGATGCAAAGCAGACAGTATCTGCCATTGTAAGCGAGTTTGATGATTAAAAAGTTTGATTTGATACTTACATGATAACAACTGCCTTTCTATCCGGTTTGTCAGCTGGAAAGGCAGTCTTTTTTTGCTTGTCGTGGAGTTTATTCTGAAAATATTTGTCTCATAATTTCTCCTGCCATATAAAGAGGAAGATTGATAAGACCATCTTCAGCTTTGAAGTCTGACATCGACATACGGATGGAAAGCTTAGGGCTATATTTTTCACGATATGTTTTAAGACTTTTAGCTTTTAGATTTGTCTCTGCTTTTACCTCTAACGGTATAACCTGTTCTCCTGTATCGACAATAAAATCAACCTCACAGGAACCTCTGTCGTTAGTGTAATAATAAAGTCCTAAGTCGGAAACTGATTTTAATTGTTGGCAGACATATTGCTCCGTAATTGCACCCTTAAACTCCGTAAATAATTCATTTTTATAAAGAATAGTCTGACCGGACAGACCTGTAAGACAGCCAAGAAGCCCGATGTCCACAAGGAATAACTTAAAAGCTTTTAAATCTTCATAGGCCTTTAGTGGTATTCCGACTGAATTTACCCTGCTTATTTTATGAATGAGTCCACAGTCGCTAAGCCACATAATTGCTGTTTCAAAGTCTTTGGCTCTTCCGCCTTCACGAACAAGCCCATAGATAAATTTTTTGTTTTCTTTTGCAAGCTGTGAGGGGATGCTGTTCCAAATCATTCTTATCTTAGGAACTATATCATTAGGTGCATGCTTTGAAAAATCCTGTTCATAAGCCGTCAGTATTCTTTTTTGGATGTTTCTTACCTCGTTAAAATTTTTTTCATTTATAAAATTTTGAACAGCCTCCGGCATTCCGCCTACAAAGTAATATTGTTTAAG